>JAVVVP010000003.1:0-72789 GCA_036652575.1 Bacteroidaceae bacterium | reverse complement strand
CGAGGACGGTATCCACCGCCATCACGACTGCCTTCGGTGCGAGGACGGTATCCACCACCATCACGACTGCCAAATGAATTACCTCCACGATTAAAACCACCCGTACGTGGGCGTTCTGTACTACCTTCTCCTATTTTATTATAACGTGGGCGAGAATCTCTATTGTTAGAGTTTCCTGCACGTTGGTTGTCTCTGTTTGCTGACGGTTTATAACCATCACGGCTACTGTTAAAACCTTCTGAAGTTCTTTCTGACTTCTTGTAATTGTCTTCGTTCATAATTTTCTTAATTGATTGAGCCTCTCGGCTAAATTTGTTTGTTTTTCTTTGTTTCGTTACAACCCTGTATACGTATGAGGCGTGATGACACGCAATTCTTCTTTTACACTTTCGGACACATCAAGCCCATCGATAAACACGCGAATGCTTTCGCCTGTAATGGCTGAATTCGTACGTGTTAAAGCCTTCAACGCTTCGTAAGGATGGGGATATGCCTCACGACGCAAAATCGTTTGTATAGCTTCTGCGACCACCGCCCAACAATTATCAAGGTCCCGATTGATATTGTCCTTATTCAACAAGAGTTTACGCAAGCCCTTTAGTGTACTCTGAATAGAAATAACCATATGTCCCATCGGCACACCGATGTTGCGGAGTACCGTAGAGTCGGTTAAATCGCGCTGTAAACGGGATACAGGTAATTTCTGACTAAGATGTTCAAGTAATGCATTTGCCACGCCTAGATTGCCTTCTGAATTTTCGAAATCAATCGGGTTTACTTTATGAGGCATTGCACTTGAGCCAACCTCTCCTGCTTTAATTTTCTGCTTGAAATATTCCATTGACACATATTGCCAGAAATCTCGATCTAAATCAATAAGAATCGTATTGATACGCTTCATTGCATCAAACAGCGCTCCAAGACAATCGTAATTGGATATTTGGGTGGTATATTCTTCGCGTTCCAAACCGAGCTTATTTGCGACGAACTCGTTACCGAACTTTTTCCAATCATACGTTGGATAGGCCACGTGATGTGCATTGTAGTTACCTGTCGCGCCACCAAACTTCGCCGTAATAGGACAAGCCTGCATCAGTTGGAGTTGACGTTCCAATCGATAAGAGAAAACGCGTGTTTCTTTTCCCAAACGTGTCGGTGAGGCAGGCTGGCCATGCGTTTTAGCAAGCATCGGAATTTCAGCCCATTCTTCCGCATACTTATTTACTTGGTCTATCAGTTCCTTTAATTGAGGATAATAAACTTGCTCTAAGGCATCTTTGATCATTAAAGGAAACGATGTGTTATTGATATCCTGCGAAGTTAGTCCAAAATGAATAAATTCTTTGAACTCATCAAGACCTCCTATTTTATCAAATTCTTCTTTGATGAAATATTCGATGGCCTTTACATCGTGATTTGTAATCCGCTCGATGTCCTTCACACGTTGTGCGTCTACCTCTGAAAGGTTTTCATAAATAGCACGAAGACGAGGGAATAAGGAAGCATCAAAAGCCTTCAACTGAGGTAGAGGCAATTCACATAGAGTAATGAAATATTCTATTTCAACACGTGTTCTATACTTAATCAATGCATACTCCGAAAAATAAGGAGCTAAACAATCTGTCTTACCTCTGTAGCGACCGTCAATAGGTGATACGGCAGTCAACATATCCAATTTCATAGATGTTATCTTATAATTTTAAGGTGCAAATTTACTAATTTATCTTGACACAACCCATTATTCATCAGAAAAACAGAACTTATCGTCTAGGGATTAGCAGCAGGAGGGGATTGCGTCTCGTTCGTATTCATCTTTTTTTGTTTCTCGTCCTTGCGAGGGATTTGCCCGAAGCAAACCTGTAGTGTCCCCATTTTTTCGGCAATGAGCCATCTAGAATCATCTAGAATCTCTCCCCTTCCGACCTGAAAGATCACTTTTTACCTTTGAGGAGCATATCTATTTCATCGAACTGTTTTCCTAAATTTAGGGATAGATAAATACGATAGAGCAAGGGCGCCCACTTTGCTTGTTCCTGAGGCGCAAGAACACGGTATTGCTCCACATAAGGTTTTGCTTCCTTATAATATTCATGAATTTGCAATTTTTCTTGACGATATTTTCGAGGAGACACCGTTGGACTGAGCAGGTTCTCTGCATCGGCAGCCTGATTGCAGGCGCACAATCCTACATTAAAATAAGCATCTGCATACGTAGAATCCTGAGCTATAATAGCTTTCGAATAATCCATACTCTCGCGATATTGTTTCAAGTGCATAAGTACGACACTTTTTGCATACCGATAAAGAATGTTCACACTGTCCATCTTCAGCATAGAGTCGGTTAAAGCTAGCGATTTTTTATATTCTGAATTTGAATTATAAAAGTCAATCAGGCGTGGATAAAAGAAAGGATATTGATAATATTGTCGAATGCCCAAAATCAATGTTTCCACATACTTCTCTGGTTTCTTCAGTTCTTTGTACGTTTTTGCTTCTAGTTCCAACGTTTGGCAACGCACCGACGTATCTGCTTCCGCAATGGGAGCATATTGTAACGCCGTTTGATAGTTTTTTAGATTAAACCGACTGAGCACAGACCAATAAGCCACGCGCGAAGAAGTCACCGTTAATGGACTTTGAACGCCATGATTCAGTAATGCGATGCTGTCGGCATTAAGTAAAAGCACAAAGTATTTATCGGCTTCCGCATAGTTTTTCTTTTTCAAAAAGAACAAACCTGCATTCAACACATTGGGATAGTATATTTTCAGCAACGAGCGATGTTTGGAGCGATACCGAAACCTCACCTTGCCATTCTTACCTGAAATAGACTCTAAGGAATCGCATTTTTGAGCGTATTGGAACACGTTGTAAATACTAGAGAAGAAACGCACGGTATCATATGTTTGCTTCAAATACATTTTCTCATTTTCGATGTCGTTCATCCGCTGTTGCGCCGATACGGCAAACGAATAAAGTTCGGCTTCCGTCTTTCGCTCTTCGTTTTTTTCAGCTTCCTTTATGGCATTCATGGCCTTATCTAAATCTCCGCCTCCCTGCTTTATGTATCGCTTGATCTGTCTATACTCCTTCTGAGCATAAAAAGAGGTGGAAAAGAAGGATAATAAAATAGATAGTATTATATATTTCTTCATTGGGCGCTCCGTTTTTTTTGAGAATGCAAAGTTAAGAATATTATTTAGTCGAATCGACTTTTTCATCATAGAAATCCTTAAGGTGATAGTTAAGTATATCCAAAAAGAAGTATCAAAATTCGCATCTTCACACTCGTGTCTTTCGTCTTTTACAATTGTTTGTGTGAAAGAGCTCGTTCCGTTGCTCTTTTGGATGGATGTTCTTGCCCTTAAAAAGGATTTTTGGGGGAGGGCGCCTCTCGCCGCCTTTTTAAGACTTCGACGATCCTATTAATAGAACGAATCTTTGGAAAACGTCGCTTTTTATAAACAAAATAACAAAATCACTGCATTTTACAGAACAAAAGATTGTAGATGTGCGTGCGTTTTCTTACATTTGCAAATTCAAATCATTTATCAATATAGAACTATGCATAATAAAAAATGTTCGTCCATAAGAGTAACACTTCTCGCTACTTTTTTTTGTATTGCGACCCACCTCTTCTTCTCTTCTACCTTCGTTCGGGCGCAAACCTTTAATGGTATTTATACAATCCCAGCTCATGGGAATAGTTATATCACCTCTAACGCAAATGCTTCTCAGGAAGGGCTAATGCACCGTGACAACAACCTCGGAAAGGCAAAAAAGACCGTTGCAACCGTTGGCAATGATGGCATTTTTTTCCTTGAAGACACAAAAAGCATCGCTTCTACTTATTTTTTTATCGTTAGACCTGCCACACCCAAACTAAGTATTGAAGTGAAAGGAGTTGGAACCCTCTTGGTTCGCTATGCCAAACAAACCTTCCGCATCAAGGTAAAAGCCGATAAGTGGGAAACACGAAAAGTAGGTAAGATAAAGGTAGAGAAAACAGGATACGCTCAAGTCAACTTTCAATGTATAGGAGAAGCCACGGGGCAAAGGCTTCAGATCCGAAACTTGTTGTTGGATGGACTTGACGTGCCACCTTTATTTATTCACCCTGATTTTAGCACACACTTCGGTCGTAGAGGTCCATCGGTACATTTACAATATCGTTTACCCAAAAAGACAAATACGGAGTGGTTCTATAATGAAGTAACAGTACCTCAAGATGGGGATGTGATCGGCAGCTATTATTGCGCACAAGCTTTCGATGGAGGGTACTTTGGATTTCAAAATAATTCACGGACAGAACGGCGAGTTCTTTTTTCCATCTGGAGCCCATTCGAGACTCAAAATCCACAACTAATCCCTGAAGATAGCCGTGTGAAGCTTCTACGCAAAGGAGAGAGAACAAAGATCGGAGAATTTGGAAATGAGGGATCAGGCTCTCAAAGTTATCTTTTATATCCTTGGAAAGCAGGAAATACGTATCGTTTTCTGCTTCACGTTAAACCAAACGGGGACAATACCACCAACTACACCGCCTATTTTTATGCTCCTGAAGAGAAGCAATGGATTTTAATTAGCGAATTTCGCAGACCTAAAACCAACCTTTGGATACAAGGAGAATACTCCTTTGTTGAAAATTTCTCTCCAGAGCAAGGCTATAAAACTCGTAGAGCAAATTTTGGGAATGTCTGGAGTTGTAGTGACAAAGGAGAATGGCAACCTATTAAAGAGGCCACCTTTACAAACGATAACACAGGACACTCTGGCATACGCGTAGACTATCTAGGAGGCATCAGCAATCAATCGTTTTTCCTACAAATGGGTGGCTTTTTTGGAAATGGTTCTACCGCCGAGCGCCATCTAACCATAGAGGGAGGAGACACGAATAGTCCAACCATTGACTTCCGTAATTTACCGTAGCGAACATGGAATCAGAAGAACTATAAACTATAAACTATATATATAATATGACTTTAATTAAATCGATCTCGGGATTTCGTGGCACCATTGGAGGAAAGCCAGGAGACACACTCAATCCGCTTGACATTGTCAAATCGGTATCGGCTTATGGAATGCAACGCCGTCGCTTTACTCCAGAAGGAGGAACGATTGTGGTAGGTCGCGATGCTCGTATTTCTGGCGAAATGGTATCACAAGTAGTCTGTGGGACACTGATGGGATTAGGTTTCGATGTAATAAACATTGGGCTCGCCTCCACACCAACGACAGAAATTGCGGTTACGATGGAAGGTGCTTGTGGTGGTATTATCTTGACCGCTAGCCACAACCCTCGTCAATGGAATGCGCTAAAACTGCTTAATGAAAAAGGCGAATTTTTGAACAAAGAAGAAGCGGCAGATGTTGTTGCGATGGCTGCTATGTGCAACTTCGATTATGCAGATGTAGACCACTTAGGGAAATATTCCGAAAAGGACGACTATGATCAAAAACACATAGACCTTGTATTAGGTTTAAAGCTGGTGGACGTAGCAGCGATCCGAAAAGCACACTTCCGCGTTGCCTTGGATTGTGTCAATTCAGTGGGTGGTATCATCCTTCCAAAACTGCTCAAACAACTTGGAGTTAAAACTATCACGGGACTGTTTATGGAGCCTACGGGCGATTTCAAACACAATCCAGAACCTTTAGAGAAAAACTTGACAGACATCAAGAAGCTAATGGAAAAAGGAGAACACGACATTGCTTTTGTTGTAGATCCAGACGTTGACCGTTTGGCGATGTTCTGCGAAGACGGAACCATGTATGGCGAAGAATACACCCTCGTAACCATTGCAGATTACATTCTACAACATACTCCGGGTAATACCGTTAGCAATCTTAGTTCGACACGCGCACTTCATGATGTAACCGAAAAATATGGTTGTCAATATAGCGCATCGGCTGTGGGAGAAGTGAACGTGGTCACAAAGATGAAAAATACGCATGCCATTATAGGTGGTGAAGGAAACGGTGGCGTGATCTATCCAGAAGCACACTATGGCCGCGATGCACTTGTAGGCATTGCCTTAATGCTTACCTATTTAGCAAAAAAACAAATTTCTGTAAGCGGGCTGCGTAAGACCTACCCTCCTTATCAAATCGCAAAAAATAGGATCGAGCTCACGGCAGGTACAGATGTGGATGCGATACTACTCAAAATCAAGGAAATGTATTCTCACGAAAAGGTGACAGATATTGATGGCATAAAGATTGACTTTGCCACTAGCTGGGTGCACTTACGCAAAAGTAATACAGAACCGATTATACGTGTCTATTCGGAAGCGTCCACCATGGAAAAAGCAAATGAACTTGCAAAGAAAATTATGGATGTTGTTTTCTCAATGACATAAAAAACTGTATAATAAAGGAAGCCGAGAAAGCCTCTTCGTCTGGTTTTCTCGGCTTTCTTTATTCCTTAAAACGAATTATAGCAATGAACAACAAACTCTTTTTACTTCCAGTACTTGGAACCTCGGCTCTCTCGTCTGTTACCATGGCTGCAGAACGTTATAACATCGTGTATATTATGACAGACGACCATACGGCACAAATGATGAGCTGCTATGACAAACGATTTGTCTCTACACCGAACTTGGATCGCATTGCTCGCGATGGGGTTCGATTCACGAATAGCTTTGTGGCCAACTCACTGTCGGGACCAAGCCGAGCATGTATGATTACAGGAAAACATTCCCATGCCAATGGCTTCACAGATAACACAACCTGCGTATTCGATGGATCACAACAAACGATGCCAAAACTATTGCAACAAGCAGGATACGAAACCGCCTTAATAGGAAAATGGCATCTCGAAAGCCTTCCTACAGGATTTAACTATTGGGAAATAGTACCTGGACAAGGTAGCTATTATCAACCAGACTTCATAAAAATGACTGGCGACACCATACAAGAAACAGGGTATCTTACCAATCTAATTACCGAAAAAAGTGTGGATTGGATGAGCCATAAAAGAGATAAAAGTAAACCTTTTGCTCTTTTTATTCACCACAAAGCGATGCATCGCAATTGGATGCCAGAGCAAAAGTATTTAAGAGAATACGAAAACACCAACTTCGAACTACCCAGTACCTTTTATGATGACTATGCCACACGTCAAGCAGCGTCAGCTCAAGAAATGAGTATCTCAAAAGATATGGATCTAATCTACGACCTTAAGATGAATCGCAAGGATAAGACCAGCCATCTTAAAAGTACCTACGAGCAGGCGATGTACAACCGTATGACACCTGAAGAGAAGGCGGAATGGAATCGTGTTTATGGACCTATCACCGAAAGTTTTTACAAAGCAAATCTCAAAGGTAAAGAACTTGCAGAGTGGAAATATCAACGCTATATGCGGGATTATTCCAAAGTCGTAAAAAGTCTAGATGATAACGTAGGAAAAGTACTAGACTACTTAAAAGAACAAGGACTAACAGACAGCACACTCATTGTGTACACCTCCGATCAAGGATTTTATATGGGGGAACACGGTTGGTTTGACAAACGATTTATGTATGAAGAATCAATGCGTACACCTCTCATTATGCTTCTACCGAATGGGCTGAAAGCGCGTGGCGATATAAAGGAAATGGTACAAAACATTGACTATGCCCCTACGTTCTTAGATCTAGCAGGAGCTTCTATACCCGAAGACATTCAAGGTGTCTCACTCCTCCCACTATTACAAGGAAAGCATCCTAAAGATTGGCGGAAAAGCCTCTATTATCATTATTATGAATATCCTGCAGAACACAAAGTGAAACGTCATTACGGAGTACGCACAGCGCGTTACAAATTAATTCACTTCTACAATGACATAGATACTTGGGAATTATTTGATCTAAAGAAAGACCCTCAAGAACTACACAACATTTACGGACAACCTAGCACAGAAAAGCTGACGAAACAACTGATGCAAGAACTCCATAAACTACAAAAACAATACAAAGACCCTATTTCGCAATAGAACTGCTAGAACTAAAAAAAAGGTGTGTCGTGAGTTTTACTCATCTGACACACCTTTTTTTTATGACTCTGGTTCAAATTCACTTTTGTCAACGCCACATAAAGGGCAAACCCAATCATCGGGCAAATCTTCAAAAGATGTACCAGGTTCAATATCCGCATCAGGA
The DNA here is from genome assembly GCA_036652575.1 of Bacteroidaceae bacterium. GTDB lineage: Bacteria > Bacteroidota > Bacteroidia > Bacteroidales > Bacteroidaceae > Alloprevotella. The sequence goes on along the minus strand of JAVVVP010000003.1, from coordinate 64,645 downwards.
TCTCCAAGAGCGGGATCATACACATAAGCACAAACGGTGCAAACATACTTTTTCATAAGGCATTCATTTATTCGTTATACAATTCTATTTTCAGCGTAAATATACGGATAAGAAATAAAACAACCATTAGAACAGACAAATAAAACAGCAAATCTTTCTTTTTTAATGTATTTTGTCTCCAGTTCCCTACGTTTTGCTATTTATAGGGCGGTTTATTCGCCTTTATCCAATCCATCACTTCACAAGGTCCTTTGTCGTGCATCAGTTGATTCTTCATAAAATCCATATAAGGAGCCACGTGCTCAAAATAATGTCGATATCCCTGGCATAAATAATTTAAACCAGGCTCCCCCATAGCAGTGGTAACAAAACGATTTTTAGGACACTCTCCATGACACGCAAAAAGGTATTCACAATCCTTACACTGCGAAGGTAACGCATCTCGTTTGGCTGCGCCAAACTGAAGTTGACGGTCGCTATACATCATCTCAACAAGCGTTTGCTTATGAATATTGCCTAACTGATAGGCAGGGAAAACAAAATGATCGCAAGAGTACACATCGCCATTAAATTCCATCACGCCCGCGTGTCCACAAGTTTCAGCAAACGAACAAACACCAGGCATAACGCCCATCCAACCAGCAAGAGTTGCATCAAAAATTTGAACAAAATATTCCCCTACATCCTTTCTCACCCATTCATCGAAAAGGGTACACAAAAAGGTACCCCACTGCTCTGGAGTAATCGAGAAATCAGCCATCACGGCTTTTGCGCCATCTATTGGGGAGGCTAATTTTCGGCCATCAGGATGAATAAAGATACGTTCTACAATAGGGGTAAACTGAAGGAACTTGCAACCGATCTCTTTAAAAAAATGATAGAAATCGAGAGGGTAATCAGCATTAAAATCATTAATCACAGCCATGGCGTTCCATTCCACCTCGTGTTTATTGAGTATCTCGATACCTTTCATTACTTGATGCCAAGTAGGTTTTCCCAACCGCGTTTTACGGTATTCATCATGAAACTCTTGTGGTCCATCAATCGACACTCCCACGAGCCAATGATTGTCATGAAAAAAAGTAGCCCACTCTGCTGTAATCAACGTGCCATTTGTTTGAATACAGTTATCTATTTGCCGTCCTCTTGCATACTTTTGTTGTAACGCTATCGCCTTTTTATAAAAAGAGAGAGGGCGCATCATCGTTTCTCCCCCATGCCAAGTAAATAGAACCGTTGGCGATGTTTGCATCTCTATATACTCTTTGGTAAACCGTTCCAAAAGTTCATCACTCATTATATGCCGAGGATTATCTTTATAAAGTTGCCCCTTTTCTAAATAGTAGCAGTATTTACAAGCCAAATTGCACAATGCCCCCGCAGGCTTCGACATAATATAAGCGGGCTTAGCAAACGGAGCATAAGTATTTCCTTTTTCCATATTTCTATCGTTTTACGTACAAAGATAGCACAAAAAGCAGAAAAGAGAACTACTCTATTCTCTCTAATGAGAAAAAGAAGCATCGCCCTTCTTTTTTTGTAATATACCGCTTCCCTTTCAACGTTTAAACGCTATAAATTACCAAAAGGGGGTTCTCTTATCAATAAGAAAAAAGCAATCAAATAAAAAGCCATGAAAAGAACTTATATAAAGAGAAAAGGAAGTTCCCTATTTTGTTTGTGCAGAGACCAAAGATGGTTCCTCTGTCATAAAACAAAAAGAAATCGGCCCAAAACCAAGTTGTACAAACTTTTGCGTCGTAAAAAATCGAGCACGCTCGATTTCCAAAGGCAGCGCGCTCGAATTAAACATCGAGCGCGCTGCCTTTTCAGAACAACCTATTTCAAAAAAAAGACGCAATCGCGCCCGATGAAAAAGCGGTATTCGTGGAGGATAGGAATAAGGGAGAAAAACGAATAGGGGAAAACAGCTATTCGTTTCGACTGTTTTCCCCTACTCGTTTCGTTGAATGTAATTCTTACTTTAAAGTTACAATAAGTTCATCTTCTACTGTAGACGTTTTAACTTTGTCTTCCCGTAGTAACCAACCTAGACCAAGGAAAAAATCCTTCTCGTTTAACTTCGTTGCTTTTTTGATTTGTTTCAAGCTTAAGCCCTCCGTTTCTTCTAGGGCTGTCCAAATTTTTCCAGCTGTTTCGCCGGCTTTTTCTCTTAACATTGTTACTTCTCTTTAGTTTCTAATATAACTTGCCTTTCTGTACAAAACCAGAATGCGCTGCAAAGTTACATAATTTAGTTAATATATAAAAGCCTATTCGATTTATTTTATAAACCTTTGCTTTCTAAGTATTCTGCAAAAATACGAGCACCCTCTTCCACCATTTTAGCACACGGACGTTTCTCGTAGTATGTTTTCGTGCGAGTTTCGGGCATGGCAACGATCGGTTCGTCTTTTGCCAGTCCCAAAAGTACACCACAAGTTAAGGAACCATTCCGTTCTTTGAATTTTGCAGACAGCGCCTGCACCAGAGCGTAGTTTTTAGACTTTCCGTCACGATCCTTACAATCGTCGGTACCCGAATCTAGCCCAGCAAGCAAAAACATACCACATGCGGCTCCACACGTAAGTCGCATCCTACCGATTCCGGCACCAAAAGAGGCGGACATTTTAAAGGCTTGTGATTCATTAAAGCCATACAAATCAGCAAAAGCTGCCGTAACAGACTGTGAGCAATTATACCCACTCTTAAATAGTTCTACAGCTCTCGCTATCCTGTTTTCATACATAAGTCTCACTTTTTTTTGTTTACAATGCGAAAATACTTAACTTTGTCGACAAAACAAGATAAACGATGAAAAATTTATTAGGAATACTCGTATTTTCTATTCTAGCAACGTCTTGTCAAAAGAATTTTGATGAGCAATGTGTTCTTTTAGCAAAAGAGCATACCCTGAAAATATGCCCTCAACAAATCGGGAAGGACATTGTGATGGACAGCATGGTTTACACGCCCGCAACACAGACTATGGCTTATTACCATACCCTTAGCAATGAATTAGATAACGAACAGAATATAAAGAGAAACTTACTGAGATTTCGAAATGGCATGGTGGAGAACATTCAGTCTTCGGTAGAATTACGACAAATGAAAGAGAAGAAAGTGAACTTCTGCTATGCGTATCGCTCGAAAAAAACAAAAAAAGAAATCATAAAAGTACTTATTACCCCCAAAGACTACTTCAAAAATTAAGTAGATCGCCCTTTAAAACACATTATATACCCCCTTATTATGGCAACAATAGACGACAAAAAAATAATATTTTCAATGGTTGGGCTGAACAAAACAATTCAGCAAACCAACAAGCAGATTTTAAAGAACATCTATCTCTCTTTCTTTTATGGAGCTAAGATCGGAATTATAGGTCTCAATGGTTCGGGTAAGAGTACGCTTCTCAAAATCATTGCAGGAATTGACAATAACTATCAAGGAGAAGTTGTTTTTTCTCCTGGATATTCTGTTGGATACTTAGCGCAAGAGCCCTACCTTGACAACACGAAAACGGTGAAAGAACTCGTACAAGAAGGAGTACAAAGTAGTGTAGATGCTTTAGCTGAATACGAAAATATAAACAATAAATTTGGACTTCCAGAATACTATGAAGATGCAGACAAAATGGATGCTTTATTTAAACGTCAAGGAGAATTGCAAGACCTTCTCGATGCTACCGATGCATGGAATCTGGACAGCCGTTTAGACAGGGCTATGGATGCGCTGCGCCTACCCGCAGCAGAACGCACTGCCGAAAATTTATCGGGAGGAGAGCGCCGCAGGGTTGCTCTGTGTCGGCTCTTACTGCAAAAGCCCGATGTACTTTTACTCGATGAGCCTACGAACCACTTGGACGCAGAAAGTATTGATTGGTTAGAACAACACTTAAACCAATATGAAGGTACCGTTATTGCCGTCACTCACGACCGTTATTTCCTGGATGATGTAGCAGGTTGGATTTTGGAACTAGACCGTGGAGAAGGAATTCCTTGGAAAGGAAACTATTCTTCTTGGCTTGAGCAAAAAACAAAACGTATGGAAATGGAAGAAAAGGTTGTGAGTAAGCGTCGAAAGACATTAGAACGTGAACTTGAATGGGTACGAATGGCACCCAAAGCACGTCAAGCAAAAAGCAAAGCACGTCTTAATTCTTACGATAAACTGCTAAACGAAGATCAACAAGAAAAAGATACAAAACTCGAAATTTATATTCCGAACGGTCCACGTCTTGGTAATAAAGTGATAGAAGCACATCATGTGTGCAAGGCGTTTTCAGAAAAATCGCTATTCAACGATTTAAACTTTTCCCTACCACCCAATGGCATTATCGGCGTAATAGGTCCAAACGGAGCAGGAAAAACAACCTTGTTCCGTATGATTATGCAACAAGAAACGATTGATTCGGGAACATTTGAAGTGGGTGATACCGTAAAATTAGCCTATGTTGATCAACAACATAAAGATATAGATGCCGAAAAAAGCGTTTACCAAATTATTAGTGGGGGCAACGAGCTTATTCGTTTGGGTAATAAGGACATCAATGCTCGCGCCTATCTAAGCCGTTTTAATTTTGCAGGAGCAGACCAAGAGAAGAAATGTGGCATTTTATCTGGCGGAGAACGCAACCGGTTACATCTTGCGATGGCTTTAAAAGAAGAAGGAAATGTTCTTTTACTGGATGAGCCAACCAATGATATTGATGTGAATACCTTGCGAGCTCTTGAAGAAGGATTAGATGAATTTGCAGGCTGCGCAGTGGTGATTAGTCACGACCGCTGGTTTTTAGACCGTATCTGTACGCATATACTTGCTTTCGAAGGTGATGGAAATCTCTTTTTCTTTGAAGGTGGATATAGTGATTATGAAGTTCATAAAGCCAAACGTCTAGGGGGAGAAGAACCGAAACGTATACGCTATCGCAAACTAGAAGAATAATAAAGAGATACGCTACAGATAAGGAATTTGAAACTTTTGACCATCAACAAAGGAAGTCTATGGCAAACGATTGGAAAGACAGATTGGGAATGGTGTTCTCTACGAACCCGAACTATGATTATAAAACCGAAGAAACAGAAGAACTTGAGACACTCTCAAAATCAAAACAACGCTTACGTGTCAACATAGAGCGTAAAGGCAGAAAGGGGAAATGTGTAACCATCGTTACAGGATTTGTGGGGACGAGCGAAGACTTAAAATCGCTAGAGAAAGTGCTAAAAACAAAATGTGGCACTGGCGGAAGTAGTAAAGAGGGAGAAATCATCATTCAAGGCGAACTAAAAGAAAAGATTGTAAGCCTACTCACTAGCGAAGGTTATACCTTTACAAAATAGTGGAATAGGCTTACAATCTTCAGCTTTTTATTGGTCTTTCAAAAGGCGAATAGCTTTACACAATTGATCGGGGCACGAAGTGGTTTTATGACCACAGCGAATGCCCTCTAGTCGGCAAAGCACATCTTCTATTGCCATACCAGAAACTAATTGTGAAATTCCCTGCAAGTTGCCATTACAACCGCCCGTAAATTCCACAGATAAGAGAATATCATTCTCTACTTTCACCTTTATCTCACTACTACACGTGTTTTGAGGCTTAAATGTAAGAACCTTTTCCATTTGCTTTGTTCTTTTCTATTGATAAAGAAACTCTTATTAAATAGAGCCTATTCAAAATCACCTTCTTCAGGCTTCATATTGGTATAAACGGTTTGGACATCATCAAAGTCCTCCAATTTATCAATCATCTTTTCAATAGTTTCCCGTTGCTCAGAAGTCACATCTTTCAAATCGTTGGGAACATACGTAAACTCAGCGCCCACCACTTCGAACGTGTTTTCTTCGAGCCATTTCTGTATTGCTCCAAAACTTTTCGGGTCCCCATAGATGGTTATGGAGCCTTCTTCTTCGTCCTCATCGTATTCATCTTCCACCCCATAATCAATGAGGTCTAGAATCAATCCATCCATATCGACCTCTTCTTTTTTCTTGAATGAAAATACACATTTGTGGTCAAACAAGAAAGCAAGGGAACCCATTGTGCCCATATTTCCAGAAAACTTATTAAAAACGGATCGTACATCCCCTACCGTTCGAGTTGGATTGTCTGTTAAAGTATCTACAAAAATAGCGACACCATGAGGACCGTATCCCTCATAAGTAAGTCCTTTGTAGTCACTTTTATCCTTACCCATTGCATTCTTTATCGCACGAGCCACATTCTCGTTCGGCATATTTTCGCGCTTCGCATTTGTGATGATTGCGCGAAGATGAGGATTAAGTTCAGGATCTGGACCACCGTCTTTTACTGCAATTGCGATTTGCTTTCCAATCTTTGTAAAGGTACGGGCCATATGCCCCCATCTTTTCATTTTAGTTGCTTTTCTGTATTCAAAAGCTCTTCCCATTGGTTTGAATTTTTATTTGTATGTTATACAATTGTTACTTTATCTTATTCCTTTTATCGAAGTGTCGCATTCAGTTTACGTTGAAGATTCTGTATCAGATTTTGCATAATCTTCTCAATTTGCTTGTCATTCAATGTTTTCGATTCGTCTTGTAATACAAAGTTCACGGCATAGCTTTTTTTGTCTACTGCTAGATTCTTACCCTCGTATACGTCGAAGAGTTCTACTTTCTTGAGTAACTTTTTCTCTGTCGCATAAGCAACCTCCTCTATTTGTGAGAACTTCACGTTTTTATCAATGAGCAATGCTAAATCGCGACTTACAGAAGGATACTTGCTAATTTCTTTATAAGATATGCTGGTACGAAACGCCATCTTTGCAAGGAGTGTCCAATTGAGATCGGCATAGTAAACGTCGTTTTCTATTTCCATTTTCCCCGATACAGCTTTGCTTACCACCCCGAATTGAGCTAAACAACGATTATTGCGATCTGCAATTACGATAGAGTTGCTGAAAACATCATTTGTTCCATCCGTTATTTGCAACAGACCCATATTGATACCCAAGCGTGCAAAAACGTTTAGAACATCGGCTTTGAGTTCGTAGACAGAAGTTTTTTCATCGGTATGAACCCAAGAGTTTTCAATGCTATTACCAGTGATCCAAAGGGCCAAGTGCATCTCTTCAAAATAAGGAGAAAGGACTTTCCCTTCCGTACGTTTTTCTGCTGTAAAGGTATAACTATTTCCAAATTCGAAAAACTTCAAATTGGCATTTTTACGGTTTGCATTGTGAGCGATACTCTCTAATCCTCCGAACAGCAGGGTTTGTCGCATCACATTTAAATCAGAACTCAACGGATTCATCAAGCGTGCCAAATGAGAAGACGGATAACTTTCAAGATGATCATAATAGGCTGCACGTGTAAGAGAATTATTCAGTATCTCACGAAATCCACGGCCCACAAGTTGCTCTGCTACAATATTTTGCAATTTATTATTTTTATCCTGCTCTCCTTTAATAATAAGGCTTGACTTTAAGGACGTTGGTATTTCGATGTTATTATATCCGTAAATGCGCAAGATATCTTCTACCACATCACAAGGACGTTGCACATCAACACGATAAGCAGGGACCTGTAATGTTAATCCTTTTTCGTTCTCTTCCGTAAACTGTATTTCAAGACTCTTCAAAATGCTCTTTACCGTGTCGGGGTCTATCGATTTCCCAATCAGATTATTTACGTAATCGTATGTAAGTTCTATTGTGAAATCGTTGATCGGATTGGGGTAATGATCTGAGATTTCCATTGATACTTTTCCTCCAGCCAATTCACAAGCCATAATAGCTGCTTGCTTTAGAGCATAAAGGGTGCCATTTGGATCTATGCCACGTTCAAAACGGAAACTGGCATCGGTATTGAGTCCATGGCGACGTGCGCTTTTACGTATCCAAGTTGGATGAAAGTATGCGCTTTCAAAAAGTACATTTTTTGTTGTGTCATAAGTACCAGAGCCTTTTCCTCCAAACACGCCAGCTATGCACATCGGTTCTTTGGCATTACAAATGGCAAGATCACGTTCTGACAGTTGATGTTCCACACCATCAAGTGTCACGAAAGGGGTTCCTTCTGGCATCGTTTTAACAATTACTTTTTTGCCTTCTATCATATCTGCATCAAAACAATGCAAAGGCTGTCCATAGGCAAAAAGGATATAATTGGTAATGTCTACAATATTATTAATCGGGCGAACACCTATCGTACGTAGTTTGGTTTGTAGCCACGCTGGACTGTCCTTTACATGGCAGTCCGTGATACTCACCGCACAATAACGAGGGCACGCTTCTGTATGGTTCACGTTGACCTCTATCTGAAAGTTGGTGTTGTCTACTTTAAAAAGGTCGGTATTGGGGCGGTGGATAGAAGTCGTGTATCCATTATGAAGAAGCCAAGCATATAAATCGCGTGCAACACCGTAATGAGAACAAGCATCTGCACGATTCGGCGTGATGTCGACTTCTATAAGGAAGTCGCTTTCTATCTTATAATAAGTAGCAGCAGGTGTTCCTACTACGGTTTCTTGAGGAAGTACAATGATGCCCTCGTGAGCGGTACCCACGCCTATTTCGTCCTCAGCACAAAGCATTCCATTGCTTTCTACTCCGCGGAGTTTCGATTTTTTTATCGTGAAACTTTCTTCTCCATCATATAGTGTTGTGCCCAGCGTTGCAGCTATCACTTTTTGTCCTGCTTCTACGTTCGGAGCGCCGCACACGATTTGAGTTGTTTCGTTTCCAAGGTCTACGGTACATACATGCATATGATCGCTATTTGGATGGGGAGCACAAGTCAACACGTTTGCAACAACTAAACCCTTTAAGCCTCCTTTTATGGTTTGGATTTCTTCTACCCCACCGACTTCTAATCCGATTGAAGTGAGTGCTTCAGCCACTTTCTGTGCCGATAAATCAAAGTCTACATACTCCTTGAGCCAATTATAAGAGATATTCATTCTTTTATTCCTTTAAAGTTCTAAAAAACAGATGCAAAATTACTTTTTTTTTCTCACTTAACAAAGAAAGGTCACCTGCGATTCCCTAATTTTCCCTTTATTCCAACTTTTAGTAGGGAAGATCACCTATCTTTAATGTATTAAATGTATCGTCGGTAGGTGGGACTTCAGATGAGGCATCCATATCGTTTAGCTTTGAGATATGTTCCATTTCTTCTCCTGGAACTGGAACATAAGCATCATCACCTGGATTTTGGAAGCGAGCATACTGCCCTTTAAACGTAAGAAGCACATCACCAACCGCACCATTTCTATGTTTGGCTATAATAATTTCTGCCATGCCGCGTAAATCGGTTCCTTTTTCTTCATCTTTATAAATATGATAATATTCTGGACGATGAATAAAACAAACCATATCGGCATCTTGTTCTATCGCGCCAGACTCACGCAAATCACTGAGTTGCGGTCTTTTACCTTCTGCTCCTTCACGGTTTTCTACACCACGGTTGAGCTGACTTAAAGCTAAGATAGGAATCGCGAGCTCTTTTGCAAGCCCTTTCAAGGAACGGCTAATGGTACTCACCTCTTCTTGACGACTTCCAAAACTCATTCCACTTGCGTTCATCAGTTGCAAGTAGTCAATCATAATGACTTTTACCCCATGCTCACGAACGAGGCGACGGGCTTTTGTACGCAATTCAAAAACAGAGAGCGAAGGGGTATCGTCTACAAAAATAGGAGACCCCTTGAGCTCGTTGATTTTAAAATCCAACTGTCCCCATTCGTATGGTGCCAATTGTCCACTTTTTATCTTTTCACCAGGAATATTACACACGTTCACGATGAGACGATTCACGAGTTGAACGTTCGACATCTCGAGCGAGAACACCGCAACGGGTATGTGATAGTCCACGGCCATATTTTTTGCCATAGACAGCGCAAAAGCCGTTTTTCCCATGGCTGGACGTGCTGCCAAAATCACAAGATCGGAATTTTGCCAACCACACGTCATTTTATCAAGATCATGAAAGCCACTAGGTAGACCGCTCAAACCTCCGTCTTGTGCAGCTGCTTTCTGAAGCATATCGTAAGCATCTTTGATAATCGGATCAATCTGCGTATAATCCTTTTTCATATTTTGCTGTGAAATCTCGAAAAGCTTTCCTTCTGCCTCTTGCATGAGATCTGCTACGTCTTGTGTTTCATCAAAGGCTTTTGTTTGAATGCTACTAGTATAGGTAATCAGTTCGCGCGACAAATGTTTCTGGGCAATAATGCGCGCGTGAAATTCAATATGAGCAGAAGAAGACACCCCTGCGCTCAGTTGGGTAATATAAAATCGCCCACCTGCTTCCTCCAATTCTCCCGTTTGTTTCAGTTGTTCCGTCACCGTAAGAATATCCACAGGATGCTGTTTCAAAGAAAGCGAACGAATAGCATTGTAAATAATCTGGTGCTGATGCACGTAGAAGCTTTCGGGTTTCAGCAATTCACTGACGATGGAGTAAGCATCTTTCTCAATAAGGAGGGCACCTAATACGACTTTTTCAAGTTCTGGCGCTTGAGGTTGCAGATGCCCGTATTCGTCAGAGGAGGGACCTAAAGATTGCGATTTTCGGTTTGGTTTTTTTCTTTCTACCATGGTTTAAAGTCTGTTTTCAGAGCTAATTCTCTAAAATAAGGGATTAGCGATTGCAAATGTACATAAAAAAAAGCTGATGTGAGAAATTTTCCTTACTTTTGGACTGAAAAACGATTGCAGAATTATGATTACATTTCCAAATGCGAAGATAAACCTCGGCTTATACGTGGTCCAGAAACGAACCGATGGCTATCACGACCTCGAAACAGCCTTCTTTCCCATTCCGCTTCACGATGTGCTCGAAATAAAGCCACTAAAACATTCCAATCAGCCTTACGAATTTCAGTTCGCAGGTAGCAAAGTGGACGGAAATCCAGAGGAAAACCTTATCTATAAAACATATGCATTGCTACGCGATGAATTTCACCTTCCACCGCTTTCCTTCTATCTTTACAAAAAGATCCCAACGGGAGCTGGACTAGGAGGAGGAAGTAGTGATGCTGCATATACGATGAAAATGCTGAACGAGCTCTTTTCACTGCACCTTACGGAAGATGAGATGGAACAGCGAATGGCGCCACTTGGAGCAGACTGTCCTTTCTTTATTCGGAATGAGCCTGTATTTGCCACGGGAATTGGGAACAAGTTTAGCCCACTCCCCATACATTTAAAAGGTCTCTACTTTGTACTCATCAAGCCACAAGAAGCGGTTTCTACACGTCAAGCTTATCAAGACGTACACCCTCAACCTGCGCCCTTCCATTGGCAAGAAACATTGCTACAACCCGTGAACTTATGGCGCGGGAACCTACGCAACGATTTCGAAAAGAGCGTATTTCTACACCATCCTCACATCGCTGCTATTAAACAAACGCTTTATGATATGGGAGCCCTTTACGCTTCTATGAGTGGCAGTGGGAGTAGCGTATTTGGATTTTTCCAAACGCCTTTCGACAAAGTAGAATCCATCTTTACAGATTGCTTCTGCTTTCAGCAACAATTAACCGACTTTAAACAAACTATTTGCGAATGATCTTCTATTTTTCAGGAACTGGGAACACGCGTTCGGTAGCCGAAACGATCGCAAAAGAAATGGATGAGGACCTCTACTCTATCCCCGCCGAACTTGATTGCAAAACGACAAATCATCGGGTCTACACACTCCGTACAGGTGAATCGATAGGATTTGCTTTTCCTGTGTATGCGTGGGGACTACCCAAAATAGTGCAAGAATTTCTTCGAAATATCACTTTCGAGGGTATTGCCCATCCTTTTCTGTATTTTGTGTGTACGTGCGGGGACGATATTGGCTGTACCCGTCAACTCTTCCAAAAAGCCGTTCGTCCTCTTCAACTAACGCTTCATAGTGCTTACAGCCTTGTGATGCCTGATTGCTACATTTCCCTTCCAGGCTTTGATGTGGACAGCGATAAAGAACGTGATGAAAAATTACAGGAGGCACCAAAGTTATTGAAACTTATTTGTAAAGAACTCAAGGCTCAGAAACGAGGCATTTTTAGATTAAAGCCAGGTCCTTGTGCTTGGGCAAAAAGTTATATCCTTCGCCCTCTCTTTAATCTGTTCTTAATGAGCGATAAACCCTTTCGAACCACAGACCTATGCATTAACTGTGGCAAGTGTGCCCAGGTATGTCCCCTTCACAACATCGATTGCTCTACGGGAAAACCCATTTGGAATGGGAATTGCACAGGATGCCTTGCTTGTTACCACCATTGTCCCAAAAGAGCCATAGAATATGGAAAGAGAACTTATGGAAAAGGTCAATACCTCCATGAATGGTATGTCCCAAAACCTATAAAGAATAAAAAATTATGATTTTCACGCTCTAATAGATAGAGCGTAAGTCAGAAGTTTTAAATTGTTTTTTAGAAGTAATACGGTTGAGGACGTAGCGCCTACGGGAATCGAACCCGTATACCATGCGTGAGAGGCATGTATCCTAACCGTTAGATGAAAGCGCCATAAATGTTTTTATATTTTCCCTATACAAGAAAGAAATAGAGCGGAAGCTAGGAGATTCGAACTCCTGGTACGATTACTCGCACGGCAGTTTAGCAAACTGCTGGTTTCAGCCACTCACCCAAACTTCCAAATGCTCTTCTTTCAAAGTTTAACTATAAAAACAGCGGTGCGTACGAGACTCGAACTCGTGACCCCATGCGTGACAGGCATGTATTCTAACCAACTGAACTAACGCACCAAAAGAGATCTTTTATATCGAAAAAATTGACTTAGTTAGCGGTGCGTACGAGACTCGAACTCGTGACCCCATGCGTGACAGGCATGTATTCTAACCAACTGAACTAACGCACCATTAAGTCTTTTTCTAAGGCTATTGCTCTCAATTGCGAGTGCAAAGTTAGTAATTATTTCAGTCCCTGCAAATTTTTGATTCTGTTTTTTGCAAGATTTTCTGAAAAACACGTATCGCTTCAAATACGCCCCCATACTGTACCCAGTCACACAACCGCCCAACCTCCTTATAATCAGCTTTCAAGAAGGAAATACGTGAAATTTCATTTTTCTCGCTCACATAAGCATAAAGTTGATGAATATTGAGGATTTTGCAAGCATATCGTTCTAGGAGCATTATGATTCGCAAGGAATACCCTTTACCTCGCTGCGTATAATGCACTGCGATGCCAACTTCTGCTCGATTGTGTCGAGGATTAAAATCGAAGAGATCCGCAAGACCTACCGGATTACCCCATACATCTTCGGCAACAAGACGAAGTTGGCAGTCTGTATAAATATCTTGTGAGGCTTCAGCAATGTATTGTTTTAAGACATAACGAGCATATGGAACATTTACCGAACTCACGTTCCAACAAGCCGTATCATTCTCTATAGTATAAAGAAAATCCAAATCCTCTGGCTCCAAAGCTCGAAGTCTTATCACCCCATCTGTTAGCAGTTCTTCATTCATTCTTATAAGTGAAATAATCGGTTACGAGCACATGCGTTTTGAGTGAATAAGTTCCGATAGAAATACGAGGATGTGCGTATTTCTCAAAAAGACTGAGAATGGATTGATAAGAAAAAACTTCTGTATCAAGAACTATATAATGTAGGGTTCCTTTCTTAAGAACTGTTTTAAATACGCTACTTAAATCAGAGCCGTCATGGACCGTTCTATAATTTGAAGTAATTTTATTTTCAAAACAAATTGTTTGAGCTTGACGCAGCATCTCTTCGCAACCCAGAAATGTATACACAATACTTTCCGTTCTATTCTTTTTCTGGAAAAAAGCACACAACTTATGCAACTGCTGCCAAACGAAAGCTATAAAAGCTCTTACATAAATAGCAACGCATACGCTACAACTAAATAAGAAACTATAATGACGATAGTGCTTGTTGAAGAAAATCAACATTGCTTCGTAAAACACACGTACATATCGATAACTTGTTTTTTCCGTACTTTCACCTTTATAGTGAAGTATGGGTGTTGGTAAATAATAATTTTTCAGTCCCGCTTTTTTTAGTCTAAAAGATAAATCGATATCTTCACCATACATAAAGAAATCCTCATCGAATGCGCCACTCTGTGCTAGAGCTTTACGTGACACAAAAAAGAAAGCTCCCGAAACCACGTCTATTTCCGCCGCTTCATTCTCTTTTAAATAACGCATATAGTAGCGTCCCAAAAGTCGACTCTTCGGAAATAAGGAAGAAAGCCCCGTCATCTTACAAAACGATGTAAAGGGGGTTGGCAAGCCGCGACGCGACTCTAAAGCAAAACGACCGTCAGGACGTTGCATACGTACACCTACTCCTCCTAAGAGAGCATGCGTTTCAGCAAAAGTCAAGCAATCTGATAACGTTGTTTCTGTGAGTATCGTATCTGGATTTAAAAAGAGAACATATTCGCCTTCTGAAATAGCCAAAGCCTGATTATTAGCCCTTCCAAAACCCACATTCTCTTGATTCGCAATAATATGAATCGTAGGATAATGCTCTATAGGAAAAGCCTTCTTTAAATAAGATACGGTATCATCGCTCGAAAGATTATCAACCACATAAATTTCGGTACTGATGTCTACGGCTGATTTAAGTACGGATAGAATACATTGCTCCACAAAATGCTTTACGTTGTAACTTACTATAATAACCGAGAGTTTCATTTATTTCTCTGTATCATTAGTTTGTATCTCAATAGGTGCTACGAATTCTTTGGGCCAGCAAAATAAAGAAGCGAGCAATAACATAAGAGCACAAAGTAGCCCCGTATTGGTAAGAGTCAAATAGTATACGGAAAGATTGATAAGCGTTGCGGCAAGCAGCAAAGACATACGCACCTCGCTCCAATGCACAAAAGCGTTGTGTCCTAGACGTTCCTCCTTCTGAGTAAGGCGAACGGCTACGGTTTTAAACGAGAACAATTTAAGAGATAAGAATACCACAAGAAATGCTAATAAGACCCCCATTGTATTGAGCATATATTCTGTTTGAGCATCACCTGCAAAAACGCCTGAAGCGAAGAGGTTTGTTTCATACAATGCTGCGAGCAATGCGGGTAAAAGCCATATTGAGGCATATTCAATTCTCAATCGCAATAATATTTTCTTCATTCTATCTAATTTATCTTTGTTCTGATAATGCGACACGGTTCACGATAGAGCGTCCTAGCGTTATTTCATCGGTATATTCCAACTCATCACCCACGGAAACACCACGGGCAAGCACCGTCAATTTCACGTCATCATCTGCCAACTTCCTCGAAATATAGAAATTAGTAGTATCGCCCTCCATCGTTGGATTTAACGCAAGAATAAGTTCCTTCACCGTTCCCTTCTTTACTCGTTCCACAAGCGAATCAAGTTCCAAGTCTGAAGGGCCAATGCCATCTACGGGCGAAATGACACCACCCAACACGTGATATAAGCCTCTGAACTGCTGCGTATTTTCCACCGCCATGACGTCTTGCACGTTTTCTACAACACATAAAATTGTACCATCACGACTTGGACTAGCGCAAATGCGACATTCTTCCGTATCACTAATGTTATGGCACGTACGACAGTATTTTACATTATGCTTTAGTTGAATGACAGACTGCCCAAAAAGATCTACTGCTTCACGCTCTTGTCGCAACAAATGAAGTACGAGACGTAAAGCCGTTTTACGCCCTATGCCTGGTAACTTAGAAAATTCACTTACTGCTTTCTCTAGCAATTTTGAGGGAAACTGTTCGTTCATTATTTGGTATTTAGGGGACAAAGGTACGATTTAGTGAGCGCAAAAGCAAATCATAAAGGAAGACTTTTGCGTTTTTCAATTCTACTTATGATGACTTATGACGAGTATCTTATTTAGAAACACGACAAACAAGCAAAAATAAACTACCTTTGTAACCGAATAATCATTAAAATAGAAAAAGAGCCTTATGAATATAGATACTGCAGAGTTTGTGATAAGCAATTCAAGGGCAGACAAATGCCCTGAAAGCTCTTTGCCCGAATATGCCTTTATTGGGCGTAGTAATGTGGGTAAAAGTAGTTTGATTAATATGCTAACAGGACGTAAAGCCTTGGCGATGACCTCTTCTACCCCGGGGAAAACGTTACTTATCAATCATTTTATCATAAATGGCAAGTGGTATCTAGTAGACCTCCCTGGATATGGATATGCAAAGCGAAGCAAAAAGCAACAAGAGCAACTAAAAGGTATCATAGAACACTATGTACTCGAACGTGAGAACCTGACCAACCTTTTTGTACTTATTGATTCGCGGCAAACGCCACAAGCCAAAGACCTTAAGTTCATTGAGTTTCTGGGTGAGAACGGCATACCATTTAGCATTATTTTTACCAAAGCAGACAAGAATAAAAAAGCCGATCTCAAAAAGAATGTTGATACATTTATCAAAACACTCAGCGAACAATGGGAGGAACTGCCACCTTATTTTATCACTAGTTCGGAAAAAGGAAATGGACGTAACGAAGTGTTAGACTATATTGAGAGTATTAACAAACTAAAATAAGCCTCATTTCAAACGCAACATTCTACCACCAGGAACAACGGTAGAGGTGGTGTCGATAACGGGTGGTAGATTGGATTCCGTATCTTCTTGATGTCCGTCATCTTTCAGCCAACTATAAGAATAAGAGCCCTTAAGTCCTGCCACACGAAAATAAGTAGTCAGCGTAGCAGAAATTAGGACCTTTCGTTTATACACTTCTGGGTGGTCATGCAAATTTAGATCGAGTTGCAAAATAGAATTTTTTTTGAGTTCTACGGGCATACAAAGATTATAATCTGTTTCGTTGGCACTCTTTGCAATCAAAAGGTTACTACTCACCATCGTATAACTTGTAAAGACAGCATTTTTAATGCTCGTACCATCTATGGTTCCCACGATATATCCAGAGACAAGCACCACCTTATCAGCCTTTGGGTCAAGCAAATAATCGGCAAGAGCCATTCCAACATCTAATGTATCCGTCTTGTCTCCATCTGGTTTTTCATCTGGTTTTTCCCCTCCTCCGTCTGGTACAACTGGTTTTTCTTCCTCTATTTCAGAACCAAAATCTGCCTTTTCACAAGAAACGAAGAAACAGAACGTCATCAACAAGAATAAAGAAAACCAGCGTATCATAATAGACCCTTACTTGAAGGTAATTGAAAATGATAAATATCGCGTTTCACTGCCATTTTAAGAGCACGAGCTAGCGCCTTGAAGATGCCCTCTATTTTATGATGCTCATTGTCCCCCGTAGCTTGTATATTTAGATTCATCTTTGCACTATCACTTAAGCTCTTAAAGAAGTGAAGAAACATTTCTGTTGGCATTTCTCCTATTTTTTCACGTTTGAAATCAGCCTGCCAAACAAGCCAAGCTCGTCCACCAAAGTCAAGCGCCACTTGACACAAGCAATCATCCATCGGTAAGCAATAACCATATCGTTCTATGCCACGTTTATCACCTAAAGCCTTGTTCAGGCATTCACCAAGAACAATTGCGGTATCTTCAATCGTATGATGTTCGTCCACTTCTAAATCACCTTTTACTTGTATGGTTAAGTCCATACTCCCATGCTTTCCGATTTGTTCAAGCATATGGTCAAAAAATCCAAGTCCGGTATGGATGTTGCACTGTCCCGTACCGTCCAAGTCTACTTTGACCCAAATATCCGTTTCCTTTGTGACGCGATGCACCTCGACCGTACGTTCACCTCCGATCAACAATTCTGCTATCTTGCTCCACGTCATTGTTTCTGACAAAATCAAGGCTCCACAGCCTAAAGCTTCTGCTAATTGTCTGTCCGTCTCACGATCGCCTATCACATAACTATGCGCCAAGTCATAATCTCCCTGCCGATATTTTGTCAACATACCTGTACCTGGTTTGCGAGTCGGTGCATTGTCTTCAGGAAAATGGCGATCTATTAACTGTTCGTCAAACTCGATGCCCTCACCTTTCAAGGTTTGTAACATAAAACGATGGACAGGCCAAAAGGTTTCTTCTGGGAACGAGGGGGAACCAAGTCCATCTTGATTACTAACCATCACAATTTCAAAATCGAGCTTTTCACAAATAAGACTCAGGTTCTTCATCACACCTTCCACAAACTCTAGTTTCTCGAAAGCGTCAATTTGTTCATCAGAAGGCTCTTTTATAAGCGTTCCATCGCGGTCTATAAATAATACTTTTTTCATTGCTCATTATATTTACGTAATGCTCCTAACAATCGGCTATTTTCCTCGGGCGAACCTACGGTAATACGCAAACAATTATCGCACAAGGTCACATTGGTTCGATTGCGCACAATAATGCCACAACCTACAAGATAGGTGTACACTTTTACGGCATTGTTCATCTTTGCAAGAAAAAAGTTAGCATTGGTTTGATATACTTTTTCGCATATTGGTAATTGTGAAAAAGCATCCATAAGTCGAGGACGTTCCTCTAATATCACACTAACCCATTTTTCCACATCGTATTTTCGCTTCAGCAATTCTATCGCCTTGTTTTGAGTCAGTTGACTGATATTATAAGGATATTTCACTTTGTTGAATAACTTTATAATCTCAGGGTGTGCAAAAGCCATACCAAGACGTATCGAAGCACAACCCCAAGCTTTAGAGAACGTATTGAGTACGACGAGATTGGGGTAGCGGCGTAACTCTTCACGAAAAGGCTTCTGATGCGAAAAATCACTGTATGCTTCGTCTACTACCACAATACCCTGAAATGCTTGAAGCACATTTATTACTTCGGCACGCACTAAATTGTTACCCGTCGGGTTATTGGGAGAACAAAGAAATAGAAGCTTGGTGTGATCATTTACAACCTTCATGACCTCACTTGCCGTAAATTGGAAACGCTCATCAAGTAACACGCGTCGATATTCCACATCATTGATATCGGCACATACTTTATACATACCATAAGTAGGTTCTATCGCTACTACATTGTCTTTTTGAGGATTACAAAATACGCGAAAGGCTAGATCAATGGCTTCATCACTCCCATTTCCAAGAAAAATGCTATTCTCTGGCACACCCTTTACGGCGGACAGCAACTTCTTCACCTCGCCCTGCAAAGGATCTGGGTAACGATTGTATGGCACATTATACGGGTTTTCGTTGGCATCCAGAAACGTAGAAGCCTCAACTCCGCTATATTCATCGCGAGCCGAACTATATGGTTTTAGAGCCCAGATATTCGGGCGTACTAAATCTTTTAAATCTTTCATTACAATTTAATTATGAATTGAAACTTGTAAACTATAAATTATTCGTTGACACAAAGAAGCTCATTTCAAAGTCTTCACGGTTTGGATTTACCTGCATAATGGCTTATCCCAGACTCTCCAATCGCACCGTCATTGCATTGCGATGCGCCTCAAGTTGCTCTCCAGAAGCCATGAGCTCAACGGTTCTTCCAATACTCCTAACTCCTTGTGATGTAATCTCTTGAAATGTTATTTTTCGCACAAAACTATCTAAACACAAACCGCTATACGCTTTGGCATAACCCTTTGTAGGCAACGTATGGTTCGTTCCCGATGCATAATCGCCCGCACTCTCACAGCTATATTTTCCTAAGAAAACGGAACCCGCGTGCGTAATGCGCTCTGCCACTTCGCGATAGGTTTCATTTGCGAGGACTAAATGCTCTGGAGCATACGCATTGGTCAAATCAATAGCTTCGTCCAAATCTTTTACTAGCACCAAACGGCTGTTCGCCAACGCTTTTTCAGCCAACGCTCTACGAGGCAAACGAGCTAACTGCACTTCTACTTCTGCTTGCACCTTATGCAATAAGGTGCGGCTCGTAGAAACCAATAACACTTGCGAATCTGCACCATGTTCGGCTTGACTCAGTAAATCAGCGGCCACAAACGTAGGATTACTAAATTCATCTGCAAGCACTTCCACTTCACTTGGTCCTGCGGGCATATCGATGGCCACATCTGAAAGCGATACCAATTGTTTGGCTGCTGTTACGTATTGATTACCTGGACCGAATATTTTATCTACTTGTGGCACACTCTCTGTACCATACGCCATGGCTGCTATTGCCTGAGAACCTCCCACTTTGAACACACGACTCACGCCTGCGGTCTGTGCCGCAAAAAGTATGGCAGGATTCACCTTTCCTTCCCTATTTGGAGGCGTACAAAGAATAATCTCCTTGCAACCTGCTATTTTGGCAGGAGTGGCAAGCATCAAAACCGTTGAAAACAACGGAGCTGTACCTCCAGGGATGTAGAGCCCTACTTTTTCTATCGGTACTGCGCGCTGACAACACGTTACACCAGGCTGTGTTTCTACCGTGATAGGTGTAAAAACTTGAGCTTTATGAAATTTCGATATATTGCTATATGCCAAACGAATAGCTTCGCAAAGTTCTACAGACAACTGTCCCTCTGCTGCGATCATTTCACTCGCTGTAACTTCAAGAGATCCAAGTTCCACCTTATCGAATTGCAATTCGTATGCCTTCAGCGCCTTGTCACCCTCCTTGCGTACAGTGTCAAGAACCGCACGCACGGTATCGAACAAAGTGGTAACATCAAACGAAGGACGTTTCAGTATTTCTTTCCAATCGGCTCTTTGGGGGTATTCTATGACTTTCATTGTTCTTATAATATCATTTTCTCTATCGGGAGTACTAAGATGCCTTGTGCACCTGCTGCCTTTAACTGCCCTATAATTTCCCAAAAACGTTTTTCATCAAGAACCGTGTGGATACTGCACCATTCATCGTTTGCGAGAGGCATCACCGTGGGACTTTTTACGCCAGGAAGCACAGCCAAAATCTCGTCCACTTTATCTTTAGGAGCATTCATAAGGACATATTTCTTATCCTCTGCACTCTTTACAGACTCTATACGAAACAAAAGTTCTTGCAATATCTCACGTTTATAACCACTCATTTTCTTGTTACCAATGAGTAAAGCCTCGCTTTTCATAATAACCTCAACTTCTTTTAGATTATTGCTTACCAACGTTGAGCCAGAACTTACAATATCAAAGATAGCATCAGCCAAGCCTATGCCTGGTGCGATTTCTACCGAACCCGTAATAACGTGAATCTCTGCATTTACATGGTTCTTTTTCATAAAGTTTTTCAAGATATTCGGATACGAGGTTGCGATCTTTTTTCCTTCAAACCATCCAGCACCAGTATAGTTTACATCCTTTGGCAAAGCTAATGACAAACGACATTTACTAAAACCCAATCGACGAATGATTTCAGCATCTTCATCCCGCTCTACAAATTCATTTTCGCCCACAATACCCACATCGGCTACACCTGTTGCCACACTTTGAGGTATATCGTCATCACGTAGAAATAAAACTTCTACAGGGAAATTGGTTGATTGAACTAATAAGGTTCGCTTTGAACTACCTACTTTAATGTCAGACTCGGCAAGTAATGCCATCGTGTCTTCATTAAGTCGTCCTTTTGATTGTACTGCAATTCTTAACATCGTCTATCTTTTTATTTGTTTATATTCTTAATAAGAAAGAGGCTCACCCAATCACTCGGTAAGCCTCTTTTTTTATTTTTATGCCGCAATTCATCATTGCCTACCGAGCTTATTCGTTAGGATAATGATGATGGAATATTGCGATTACTTTCATATTTTTTTATTTGTGCTTGCAAATGTAAGGAAAACTTCGTATACAGACAAATAAAACAGCACTTTTTGCATCAAAAAAGAATACGGACGTTCCCAAATACCTATTTTCAAAAAGCTGCAAGAAAAGATTTAAAGAAAAGGCATTGAGTACTTTGCTTTAATACGATGCCTTTACAGCTTGCGCTATATACTCTGCATAAAGAGGTAAGCGACAGAGCAAAGCAGAATTTCCAACAAGAAAAAATTGCTTGCGAGCTCGCGTAATGGCAACGTTGAATTTTCGGTCAACCTTTGTATTTCCCACTAGTTGCTCTGAAGATAAAGTTTCCAACTGATAGGGCATCGAAATCGTAGTTCCGAAAATAACAAAATCGCGCTGACTCCCTTGAAAACACTCCACCGTATCAATTAAAATAGACTCGCTCTTAAAAGGTAAACTTTTTAACGCCTTGCGTACCTGCGAAATCTGTCCACGAAAGGGAACGATAATTCCTACTGAGTAATCTTTCAGAAAAGTCACATTATTCTTTTTACACAATTTAAAAAGAGTGCCTACGAGGTGTGCTATAGCGTCTGCCTCCGCTAGATTTATCTTATTGTTATCCGTTTTCTTTTGAGGATAGCCAATATCCATAAAACCGATACGACTTGTTGCAACAAATTGTTCCCACCCTTTTTCAAAAAGTTTAAAAGATGTTTCCCCTATTTGGTGTTCTAATGGAACTGGCTTTATTTGTCCTTCATAAAAGTGGGTATTAACAAAATCGCAAATATCGGTGTGCATTCGTCCTTGACAATGTAACATGGCAACGGGCGCGATGGGCATCTTTTCCGCGAACCTTGTGCAAAGCATTTGCAAACGTTCAAACAAAGAATTCCGACAATTTGTAAGCCCAATTTCTCGGAGCGACACATCGGTTACGTTCGATTCTTCTTCGCGCTGCATCACCACAGCGGGCAACTGATTCGGATCGCCCACAAACACAAATTTATCAATGGAGGAAACACCATTACGGTGAGCACAAAGCAAAGGCAACAAGTGTGGCTCGAGCACTTGCGAAGCTTCATCCACAATTGCGACACTAAAATGCTTCACATCAAAAAGTTCCTGCCGCCCACACAAACTAGAAATAGTACTCACAACGATTGGGCAAATGGCGAGCTGGTCTTTTGCTTCCTGTCGATTCTTGACCGAAGAGAATACATTATTCAGTAAATGAGAGCGATACCTTGCACCACACGAAAGTTCATTCCCAATACGGACATATACCATTCTTGCCGACTCCAGTTCCTCTAACATCTCACATATTTCATCAACAGCACGATTGGTGTAAGCCAGCAACAAAATTGTATCATCGCCCTTACGAGAAATCAAAAACTCCTCTACCATAGAGCGCAATGCAACACTCGTTTTACCCGTTCCAGGCGGACCTATTAATAAAAAGTAATCATTTGCTTGTTTCGCACGCAGCACGATACGATCTATTTCGGGATTTAAATAAGTACCCACCAATGTTCTACTTTTAGTAAATGTTGGTGGTTGTGCTCCCAACAAGAGATTTCGTCGATAAATAGGGGCTGTAAGAAAAGAAAAAAGACCTCGATAGGCTTGTGTAAAAGAACTGTCCATAGAGTCATGTTCTATTGCATAAGTGCCCCCCACATTAAACACCTTGGCACAACGTTGGCGATATTGCAAACGAAAAACAATTTGATCGTCCTTCCATTCTTCTATCACACCACGAAATACTTGGCGAGTTGTCACGTTATCGGCGAACGATGTGCATTCATAAAGTTGCGCCATATCACCGATTCGAAAATTAGGCAATACATCTGAATCATACGATATTAAACGGAAACAGAGTTGTTCCACCATTCCGTCCGTAATATGCTGAAGCTCTAAATTTAAGAGTATATCACCCGTAGACAGTTTTGTCTCCACACTTTGAGTCCACACGTTCGCAAATCCACGATTAGAGTCCAAACGACAATCACCAATCTTACTTAAGAATTGTTCTTTCTCGATGAAGCGCACAAAACGATCAAAGTAAGCCATTTCAAGACTTGTTGCCGAATGCAAAGGCTTTACGAACATTTCTAACGCAGGGCGTAAATAGGTGTGAAAGAAACGATCGTCCATCTGCTTTTCATTGATCGCGTTCATCGTTATTTCAGGTAACATCGTTCTAATGCCATCTTCCTTTAAACGCAACTCCATAGCAACGATGGCATTTCGCAATGCCATCGCACCTTGTATTTGACGCTTTGACGTTCGTTCATCGTAAAAGAGCGGATAGCGTGAATAAAAGAGAAAGGATTTTATATCATCACGCGCAACACCTCTATTATAATACAATATTTCTTTATACAATGCCATTTGCAAAGCATGCTCAGGTTTGAGACGCATTTCATTCCCCCACGAATCTGCTTTACCACTTTTAAGTTCAACAATGCGTTTACAGTCGGTGGTCATAACATCAAAACGTCCACGCAAGCCAAGAGCTTCACAAATAAAGGAGGGTTCCAATTGCACCTGATCTCTCGCGATACCAATATCAGAATGGCCAAAACTCGTCAACACAGCTTCTTGAATATGCCGAAATTGTATCTGCGCATGATCAAAGTATTCCTTATTTATTTTATCACAAGCCACATATTCTATGAGCGCATTGTGAAAATGAGTTTGCATACTCTGCAAAAAAAGCTCCTTTGAAGTACAAGATTTTAATAACTCTTCTGGCGTATTGATGCAATCGTCCATAAATTGGTTCGCTGCATTTCCAAGCAATATAGCCGCGGTATTGCTTCGAGGCATAAACTTATTGACAACATAATTGAGCGCTGTACTTCCATAAGGTTTCATACAAGCCGATAGAGCACTCACGTCAAGAAGAAAATCAGGTTCAAGTACTATATGGCTGGGATAGTACGTGCCTTTATTAAAGGTAACAGAAAGCAAATTTACTTGGCAACCCTTACGCAATTGCGTAGGCAAAGCTGAAAACGCGCCTTCTTTACCACCATAACACACACGACAAGGTTCTTTTGTACTTTCTTGTTCCACATCATAACCATAAAAAAAAGTTTCATCAACAGTGGTAACCACCAATCGCATACGCTTTTTCTGAGGCGCTTTGACCGCTACAGACACATTGCTGTGAACTAAATCTTTGGGTAATAGAACCGCTAAACGTTCAGGAATAGAGATCTTGTAAATAGCGGAAACGAACTGGCATAAAGCACGTAAATCATACAAATAGGTCCTTGGAGTAGGTATAAAATCGCCATGCGAAAAACGATAAGCATGCGCACGGAATCGGTCTATTTCACGAAGCTCCACACCATAATATTCACACACGGCATAAAGGCGTGGAAATAAGCCCGAATAATCAGAAGACAGCGGAGCGGAACGTTCCATAGCCACTCGACGAAGTAGACTTTGCAATCGGACATAGCGCGTAGATAAAGGAATATCAGCTTGATGGTATGCTTGAATTTCATTAAAAAGGTCTTGTGGCGTAATCATCTCCATCGCTTTTCGTTCTAAGATTCGGGTTCTCCACTAAACAAGGCATCGTCAGGGCCCATTATTTCGTGTTTACGACTAAAACGATTGCGCTTGGTAGCTCGTTCTGGAGAAGAGTGCATACCATTGTCGAAACTTCCCGCAGCACCACCACGATAAAGAGTCCAACGCTCCATAATAGAATTGACATAACCATAGGTCTCCTTACCCACCATATATCCATTCTTCACCACGGCATCGGTGTAATAAGCTCTTTCGCTAAGTTTCAGAACATACGGTCCTACCCCGCTCCAAGCATACGGGTTTTGCCCATGCTTTCGAGCCAAGCTCATCGCATCGCGAATGTGATAATAACCACCATTATAAGAGGCAAGTACAAACTTTATACGTTCTACGCGATCAGGCACATCACGAAACTTCTGCAACAATTCACCAATGTAACGAGTTCCCGCCGCAATATTAGCAGACGGCTGATGAATGTCATGCTGACTCAATCCTAAATGAGCTGCTGTGGCAGGCATAATTTGCATCAGGCCTCTTGCTCCCGCCCATGAGATGGCTTCAGGGTCAAAACCAGATTCTTGATAACATTGGGCTGCCAATAAACGCCAATCCCAACCAAGTGCCATAGCGTGTTGTTTGAATTGTGCATCGTAAAGAGAAATAACACCTTTCTGCTTCGATAAATAAGGAGCTCTCACGTGACGACGTACGCTATGGTTGCCGAGCGCGCGCACCTCAAACTTTGACAATTCTATTTTCATCGTAGGTTTGAACCATCGTTTTAGAGCTTCACACAATTCGGGCGAGGACTTTCGTACAGCCCACGTTGTATGCACGCTGTCCGTATAAGCACCACACGCTAAAAGTCGATGCTTCACAAGAAACGATGCAGGCAATTCAAGTGCAATCAAATCTGCATCACCTCGCAACAAAATGCGTAACAAATCGATTGTATCCTTTGCCACCTCCATCCGCAAGCGCAATCCTTCGCGCTGTGTAAAATTTTCAGCAAGCGAAAACTCACGTCCCAAAGAGCTGCCTCGGTATTCATAATAACTATCAGGTCCTTGTAAGGTAACGGCAATCAGTTCACCACACTCTTGTATCGTGCTCAAGTCATAATCCGTTGCCGCGGAAGTGGTTTGTTCCGCCTCCTTCCCCACGAAAGAACTACGTTCTTCCGTTTTCCCGCCACATGAGACAAACCACATTATGGAAAAAAGTGCACATAATAAGATATATAGCAGTTGTTTTCTCAAAGTTCTCAAAGTTTTTTACTATTTTTGCTTGCAAAAGTATACATAAAAATCCAAAATACTTAGCAATGATCAGACATATCGTACTATTTCAGTTAAAAGAGAATTTTACGCCCACAGAAAAAAAAGAAATTATGGAGCAATTCCGCTTTGGGATACTCGCACTACAGCCACGAATTAGCGAGATTCGTAGTATTGAGATTGGCTTCAACGTGAACACTGATGAGCATTGGGATATTTGCCTCAATAGTTCCTTCGACACGTTATCAGATATGCACAAATATGCGACCCACCCACTTCATCTTTCCGTGGTCAACAACATAAAACCACATCTGCAAGGACGAAGCTGCACAGATTACGAATTTTAAAAGAAAGGATTTCAACGATGAAAGATACGAATTTAACACCATCACTATCCATGCTCTACACAGGCTTCAAGAAAGTGGGACCTTGGTGGAACTTTCAAGAAGTGATAAGTCCTTTTTATCGACTCTTATACGTAAAAAGCGGTAATGGAAAGGTCATCATCAATAAAGTTGTCTACAGGCTCCATGCAGGTGAACTTTTTTTAATTCCAAAATTTTCCTTTCATAGCTATGAGTGCGAACTCTCTATGGAGCAATATTATATTTGTTTTTTCGACGATTCCTTTGGTTTAGGAGGTATTGCAAATCCACAAAAGCTACATCATAGAGTGCATGCAACAGCTGTTGATATAGCTCTCTTTCTACGTTTTTTCGAATTGAATCCTGATAGCGACCTGCCTTCGGTTAATCCAAAGCTTTATGACAATAACAAAGCACTTTACACCCATCATAAAGCATCCGAATTTACTTCGGCGACCGATATTGAGAGTCAAGGAATCCTATTACAACTTTTTTCCCGCTTTATCACCAAAGAAAGTATGGCAATCTCCATCGCTAGTACTCACAATGATAAAATCAACGAAATTGTAAGCTATATAAACAAGCATATAAACACTCGCATCACAGTGGAACAACTTGCTCAAAAGATGTTTCTTTCCACCGATTATTTCACAAAAGTATTCAAACGAGTATTAGGAATATCACCGAATGCGTACATTCAAATGAAACGGGTAGAAAGAGCTCAAACGCTCCTCCTAACATCCTCCCTCTCTATTCAAGAAGTAGCGGACAAAGTAGGCGTTCCAAGTCTGCCACAATTCTCACGATTGTTCACAAAACTCGTAAACTGCTCTCCATTGGTCTACCGCACCACACAAATACTAAACGAGACCAAAGAGAAGTAACCCACCCCTTCCGTCATTGAGAGCCGAAGGAGAAGCAATCCAGAAAAACAACACGAGGAGGTGCAGTATCTATCAAGGCAAGAAAGATAAGGATGGTAACACGACTAGATTGCTTCGGGCAAAGCCCTCGCAAGGACGGGATACAAATAGGTCGGAAGCAAGCATCAGAAGGATTTCATGAAAGACTTGAAGCTTGTATACGGTGCGGTCAGCAAGGACGCTGCCGAGACTCAAATGGATCACCTGGAAGCCAAATGGAGCGAACAATATCCTATTGTGATCAGGTCATGGCGTGACAATTGGGAGCGTCTTACAACGTATTTTCAATACACTCCCATGATTCGTAAAATCATCTATACGACCAATGCGGTGGAAGTCTATCATCGTCAAATTCATAAGATTACGAAGATTAAGGGTGTCTTTCCCAATGATTCGGCACTTGAGAAGCTAGACTATCTCGCATACCGTAACATTCGGAAAAAAAGGACGAGGCCATTGGCTAATGGCTAATGGGGCCACAATATCACAAGAACTGACCCTAAAGTTTGGAGAACGATTCCAATTGTGGTATACTTGTCGCTCATCGGGACGGGGGCTCCTACCCCTTGCCGCTAAGGCGCTCCCCCTTTTATGCCGCCTAGTCTATAGAGTTGTGTATTACAACCCATAAAATGAAAAGCCGCTCCATTACGGAAGCGGCTTTTCATTTAAAAATAGGCTTTCTGTCTACCTATTCTGCTATCACACTTAGTTCTGCACCTGTAGCAAAATCGTTTCCAGCTTGCGAACTTAATGCACTAAAACGGAGATAACGGGCTTTTACAGGAGTTCCAAACAACACTTTCTTTTCTTTTAGATTGTTTGCAAACTCACCTTGAGCCACTGGTGCACTCCACGTTTTGCCATCTTGACTCACTTCTATTTTATAACCTTTAATATTTCCGTTAGAATTATCTTGACGTGGTAAGAAGGTGAATCCTTTTATTGTTTTCGTCATACCACAATCTAAATCTATCACATGAGGATAAATAGCAACCGTTACAGAATACATCGTATGCCAAAAGGTACTAGGATCTCCATCTACTAAATGAGACGCATCACCTTCACCCGTTTCTACGCTACTTGCAAAAACAACTTCGGTAGGTACACTTTCTGTTTTTGAATAAGTCATAGAACTCTTAATTTGTGGAGCCGCTTTCGACCAAACCGTAATACGACCTCCATTACGCAAAACAATAGGTTTAGAATAAACTTGTGCTTTACCATTCCCTACCGTATAGAAAATGACATCACCCTTTTTACTAGATGTTACACTAACATCGCCCATTTTGTTACGCGTCATACTTAAAGGAGCATTGCAAGAAGTCTTTACATTCGCAACTTCTGCGATGCTTTTTCCAGCTGCAGGACGAATGATGAAGCCCATTGTATGTGAACCAGCTTTAATTCTATCTTCATCTAAAGGTCCGCCTTGTCCACAACTATTTCCACCAAGACCCGTCACGCCAAGATCAAGACGTAAATAAGTATCACCCGCTTTTGGCAATTCATAAATATGAGAAGTTGTTGTGAGATCGAGTGCAGAATAAGGAAGCGCCTGAACTGACATTTCACCATTTGCCACAAATACGGCACCCATCCCTGCATTGTTTGTAAGAGCACACCAACGCGTGTTTTCATGATTACTCATTTCTTGTGGTTTTGGGAAGTTTTCATATTGTTCTGCCACTGTGCTCTTATACTGTTCTATAAAAGAGCCCGTCTTGCGGTCATTATAATTGCTGATTGGACCACGACCATAACAACTGAAATTTTGATAAGCTTGTGGAACACGCATAACGTAACCAAGACGTGGTAAAACAAGATTTGGTTGATTTGATGTTATACTTGCTTCTAGTTCAATAGAACCATCTGCATAAATGGTCCATATTTGATGGGTTGTAAACTTAAAGTCATTCTCTCCAAAAGGACGTTTTGTTAGTTCTTCGACAGTACTCGTATAACGTCCGCCACGATTCATATCCGTACCTCCCACATGACGGGCGCCATTCGGTGCTTGACTTTCAATGGTGAACGAAAGCGAGAGCGTACCATTTGCGTTTTTGAGTATTTTGCCATCAATGGCTTTGTGCTTCAAGTTATGAAGACCATTTTCGAACCACTTCGTGTAAAACCAATTATCATTATTCGTAAAGGCACGGAAGGCATCAAGCTTCGGTCCATTACCATCAGTTATAACCTTTTCTGTTCCATATACAAGACTATAAATTGAGCCTGTTTTCATATCAAACTTAGCCTCAAATCCATTGCCCTTAACGGTTTGTATATCACCTTTAGAGTCTGTCCAATCTACACGACCTGCGTCCTTTGTAACAAGTGCAATCTCAGGGCTAACGGCACCTTTAACCTCTAGTTGTTCTTCAGCTTGAACGAAACCTTTAGCAGCCCACAAGGTCTTCTCCTTATTTAGGAATTGTACCTTAACAAAATATTCTGCCTCGGTTTTTAAATCCTTATAAGAATAAGGTATTACCACTTTTTCCTTTTGACGAGGAGCAATAGTTCCAATCTTCATTAAACCAGTTTTGATCTCTTCACCATTCTCATAAAGTTTCCATACCACATCATAATCAGAAAGATCTGTATAATAATTCTTATTAAATATTTCTATTTCACCTTTCTGCATATCAATCGCTTTCACACCAATATACTGATAGACTTTCTTTACTTCATAGTATTGAGGTTTTGGTTCACGGTCACCAAAAATCACACCATTCATAACAAACTGACCATCATTTGGCACATCACCAAAATCACCACCATAAGCAAGATAACGCTTGCCATCCTTTGTGTAGTTGTACATAGATTGATCTACCCAATCCCAAATAGCCGCTCCACAGAAGAAATTTGTACTTTCTATTGCATTCCAATAATCCACAAGATTTCCACATGCATTACCCATAGAGTGAGCATATTCAGAAACATGGAAAGGATACTTCATTTTGTATTTCCCTTTTACAGCTTCACGCATCCAACCAATAGAAGGATATTGATTAGAACCCATATCCACAATATCATTGTTACGCTCGTATTGAATAGGGCGAGAAGTATCGAAAGCCTTTGTTGCAGCATAAGACACCTTAAAATTATCTCCAGGTCCAGCCTCGTTTCCAAGACTCCAAATAACGATAGAAGGATTATTGACATTGGCGTGAACCATCTCCATCATACGAGACACATGGGCGGCCTCCAATTCCTTGACATGAGATAAAGAGGGGTCACCATAATAGTATTCGTGACTCTCTACATTGGCTTCATCTTCAAGATAAATACCATATTTATTACACAAGAAATACCAATAAGGATCATCTGGATAATGAGAATTACGCACATGGTTAATATTGCCACGCTTCATTAATTTAATATCCTCCTCCATGATTTCACGAGTTACCGCATGCCCAAGAGCTGGATGACTTTCGTGACGATTGACGCCTTTTAGTTTAGCGGGTTTACCATTGATATAAAAATAACGCCCAGCAAGTCCAAATTCATCTTGCGAAGCTGGAGTATCTTTTATTTCTACTTTACGGAAACCAACAATCGTAGATACCGTCTCAATCGTTTTACCTTTTTTGTCTTTTAATTCACCCACCAACGTGTAGCAATAAGGAGTTTCTGCATTCCATTTATTGGGGCTCGTTACATACATCACAGCTTCGGAGGTCTCAGAATTTCCCATCGCTATTTGAGCTACGGCTGCCGTTGCCGAAGCATTCGGTACAAGAACATTATCGTCTGCATAAAGCGTATTTGCATAAAGCGAATAAACCATTTTGAAATTCTTTGCAGCCTTCTTACCGAAGTTACGAATGTCTGCCTTTATCTTAAGCGAACCATTCTTATAATCCGCATCAAGATCGGGCATTACAACTAGGTCTCTAACCTGTATTTTGGGTGTTGAATAAACCGCCACGGTACGAAAGATTCCAGGCAATCGAAACATATCTTGAGCTTCAAGGAAAGAACCATCAGAATTACGATAAACTTCTGCAGCCACAGTATTTGCACCTTTCTTTAGATATTTCGTAATATTGAAACTTGCAACATTACGAGAATTCTTAGAAAAGCCAACATATTGACCGTTTATCCAAAGATAAAAAAACGAATCTACACCATCGAAATCGATGAATACTTCGCGACCATCCCAATCAGCAGGAACCGTAAAATCACGTCGATAAGACCCCACTTCATTTCTATAGATATACGTAGTGCGCTTTTTATCTCTCGGTTCACGCATCACTCCTTTTTTCCAATCACCAACCGCGACTTCGTGTTCAAAAATAACTTGTTGATTCACATAAATAGGTAGACCATACTTCAGATCTCCATTCTTTTGAATACCATAGATATTCCAACTCGAAGGAACTTTAATATCATCCCACTTAGAGACATCATAAGTAGTTTTATAAAAATCGGCAGGGCGTTCTGCTGGTGTCTTTACCCAATTGAATTTCCAATCGCCATTAAGCGACATCCAATATTTACTGTTCTCTGGTAATACTTTCCGTGCACTTTCCGTGTTTTGGAAAGAGAAAAAGTAAGCGCGAGGCTGCTCTTTGTTTAAAGCAATTTGTTGGGGACTATTCCATTCTGTCCCTTTTGGAGCTTGCTCTGTAGAGTACACATACCCATCGAGTAGTTTTTGATTGGCAAAAATAGACGATGCTGCCAAACATAGCATAAGGCTTAATGAGGTTCTTCTCATGTTTGTTAATTGTTTAGGTTTTATAGATTATTCGTTTCTTCTCTCTTTTGTCTAACGGAGCCATATATAGACAAGTTACAAATGTACTGTTTTTTTAGATAACCCTAGATAAGATAAATCTTAAAACAGACTAAATACGCATTTTTATAGTAGAAAAGCGCTTTTTTTTAGCTTCGCACGTTCCAGATAAATACATTTCCATTTTCAAATAGTCTGTACTCTACAAAAAAATAGTATCTTTGCGAAACGAAGAAAGTAGGTACAACAAATACATCAAAAGCAAGAATAAATGAAAGAATTGGCATTAAAGTATGGGTGTAATCCCAATCAAAAGCCCTCACGTATCTATATAGAGGAGGGAGAATTACCACTCAAGGTTTTAAGTGGTCGTCCTGGTTATATTAACTTTTTAGACGCTTTAAATAGTTGGCAATTGGTAAAAGAGTTAAAAGCAGCAACGGGTATACCAGCGGCGGCTTCGTTCAAGCACGTTTCACCAGCAGGAGCAGCTGTAGGAACACCCTTAAATGATACCCTTAAGAAAATTTACTTCGTTGATGACATGGCATTACCACTCACCCCTATTGCAACCGCTTATGCTCGGGCTCGCGGAGCAGATCGAATGTCGTCTTATGGCGATTTCATTGCACTAAGCGACACTTGCGACGAAGTTACGGCTTTACTCATCAAACGCGAAGTAAGCGATGGCGTAATTGCTCCAGACTTTACGCCTAAAGCGCTCGAAATACTTCGTGAAAAGCGAAAAGGTTCTTATACCGTTATTCAGATAGATCCAAACTACATTCCGAACTCCGTAGAACGTAAGCAAGTCTTTGGCGTAACCTTTGAACAAGGGAGAAATGAAATACAACTCAATGGGAACGATCTATTTACAAATATTCCTACAAAGAACAAGACCTTTACAACAGATGCTAAGCGCGACCTGATGATTGCACTCATCACATTAAAATACACTCAAAGTAATTCCGTTTGTTACGTGAAAGAGGGGCAAGCTATCGGCATTGGAGCTGGACAGCAAAGCCGAATTCACTGTACACGCCTTGCTGGAAATAAAGCCGATATTTGGTGGTTGCGCCAGCATCCTAAAGTAATGAATTTACCGTGGGTAGAAAAAATTCGGCGGGCAGATCGCGATAACACAATAGACATCTATATTTCTGATGACTACGAAGATGTACTAGCAGATGGGACTTGGCAAATGTTCTTTACTAAAAAACCTGAAGTTTTTACTCGCGAAGAAAAGAAAGACTGGATAGCAAAAAACACGAACGTATCCCTTGGATCTGACGCTTTTTTCCCTTTTGGAGATAATATCGAACGAGCTCATAAAAGTGGCGTAGAATATGTAGCGCAAGCAGGCGGAAGTGTGCGTGATGACAATGTAATAGACACCTGCGATAAATACGGAATAGCGATGACCTTTACAGGCATTCGCTTGTTTCATCATTAAAAAAACAATAGCTAATATGCAAAAATTCGGCGGAGATGACATCGATAAAGTAATAACGGGCGGAGGCTCTATCTTTAAGCCAGCTCGTAAGGATTCCCCTAGCGAAAAGAAACCAAAAGTAAAAACAAAGGCAAAAAAGAAAACGTATATAACAGGGCAACACGGATCTGGATCTGCCAAAAAGAAAGCAGAAATCAGAGAAAGGCGTGCCAATAGGCATTAACCCATCAGATTACGCCCATGCTGGGCGTACAAGAAAATGGAGCGCGCTCGATGTAAAATTCGAGCGCGCTCCATTTCTTATTCGAGCGTACTCGAATTTTTACAACTGTTTTTACACGATTTACGAATGAGGCTCTTTGAAACTTAATTTTCGGGAAAGGACTACGATTCAGTTCACAGAATAAGACGAATACTAGTTGTACGATGACGGATTATTTTCGTCACTCATACCATCCCTTTCTACTTCCGCCATTTTACTTGAAATATCCACCGTTTCTATTTTACCAGATTTGGTTGCAATTATCTTCACACAGCGAAGCTGCTGCGTGGCATGATTAAAAACAAGAGCTGGATTATAAGGACGGCCATTTATGCGAATTTCAAAATGAACATGTTCTGTACTAGCCCGTCCAGTTCTACCTACTAAACCTATTATTTGCCCAGCTTTGACCCATTCTCCTGATTTTACTAAATTCTTAGAATTATGACTATAAAGAGTCTCCATACCTGAAGCATGACGTATAACAATAGCATTTCCATAACCACCATAAGCCCCAGAGAAACGAACTTTTCCCTCAAAAGCGGCACGTATATTATCATTTGCTTTCGTCTTTATATCGACACCTGTATGAGTTTTACGTCCACGACGACCAAAAGGACTAATAACCTTACTACCTGGTAACGGATAACTCCAATCGGAAGGACGCAAACGCCAAAGATTGATGGTTATAGAATTAGATTTATCAAATAGACCCGCGGTAGGAGAACTCACGACTTGTTGCTCTCGAGCCGTAAATTCATCGTTCCGTTCTATAAAATTATCGCGCATTCCATTTTCAATTCCTTCTATTCCGATCATTGAAACCTCTACATTTTTCCCTTTATTCGTAAATAGAAAGACCCGTTTACGAAGCTTATGGTTCGACACATTTATAAGCGTTTCAGGATTGACGTTACCACCATTTACCATCATACCAAAATAACATTTGGGCACACCCCCTTCTTCTCCTACTATAGCAATCGTTTGTCCTGCCTTCACGCGATCTCCTGACTTAACAAGATTCTGCGCATTATTAGCATATACGGTTTCAAGTCCATTGTTATGACGAATTACAATAATATTTCCATAGGTAGCATTGTAACGAGAAAGGCGTACATGTCCAGCAAAAACCGCTTTCACGGCATCTCCTTTTTTCGTAACAAGTTCTATTCCACGGGAAGAACGAGCCTTTGGTTTACCAACAGGTAAGGGATAACAATAATCCACCTCTTTTAATTGAGTGAAATCAACAGTAAACGATTGTGATTTATCGAATAAGCCTGGTGTAGCAATACTTATTTGTTGCTGCTCAAGAGCTGTAAAATCTTTTTGACCTTGGACCGTACTCATTTGGAACAAAAGACCTGCTAAAAAGATAGATATGCGTATTTTCATAATAAAAGGTTATTTCAATAGTATGCCAGAAACAATTCTGCCCGACTTAATGGTGAGACGACGAGCTGAAAAGAAACGAGTATATTGTTCATAGCTACAAATGCCCGAAACGTGTATGTTATCTCTCTTTACACCTAGTGAAGAGAGTGTTAAAAGGTTTGCTTCCCAAAGATCTAAATGCCATTTTCCCGAAGGATAACGACAAGCGATCTGTTCCATAGAAAAGTTAGCTGCAGCAAAGGCTTCATACACTTCGTCCCCTACTTCAAAAGCAGAAAGAGAAATAGAAGGCCCAATATAAACTTCTAAATCTTGAGGATGTGAAGCATAAGCGCTCTGCATCATCGACACCACATGCTTTGCGATATACAGTACTGTTCCCCGCCATCCCGCATGAACTGCTGCAACGACTTTCTTCACAGGATCATAAAAAAGTAGAGGTACGCAATCGGCTGTTGATACTGCCACACATACGTTTGAACAAGCTGTTATCAATGCATCCACTCCCTCCAATTGTACGCAACGTTCTGCTGGCGTTAAACACAAAAAAGCCTCATCAACACACACCACTTTTGCATGGTGAGTTTGATGAGGCAATATAAGTTTTTCGACATCTATTTGGAGGGCCTTGCAAAGAAGTTGACGATTACGCGCTACACATTCCTCTTGATCCCCACAATAATTATTTACATTAAAAGAAGCATAGTTTTCGGTGCTTACACCCCCCTCTCGCGTTGTACTAAACGCAAGAACATCATCTGCCGTAGCATAGGTGTGTAAAAAGGGGTATCTCATAACTATTCGGATTGCACACCGTTCCTATTTAGGTGAATAAGCATCTTTATTTATTCTTCGTCATCAATTTCTTCTATATTATCATCCACGTCACATTCATCCACTTCCACCTCTTCTAAATCTTCCCATTCTGCAAAATCATCCTGTAATTTACTCACATCTCTATTGCGATGAACGATTGTTTCTGCAGACGTTATGGCTGTTAATTTATTGCTTTCGCTATTAAGCTCTTTCCAAAGGATATCTTTAAGTTCTGTCAAACCTTTACCTACAATCGAAGAAATAAAAATGATGTGAATATCTTCTGGTAAATCCTCTTGAAGCATTTGTATCAATTCCTCATCCAACGTATCGCTCTTCGTAACCGCTAACACACGATGCTTTTCAAGCATTTCTGGATTAAATTGACCAACTTCATTCAAAAGTATTTCATATTCTTTCTTTATATTATCGGTTTCTCCTGGCACCATAAAGAGTAATAAGGAGTTACGCTCTATATGACGCAAAAAGCGCAATCCCAAACCACGTCCTTCACTTGCACCTTCTATAATACCTGGAATATCAGCCATCACGAAAGAGCGATTATCACGATAAGGTACGATACCAAGACTTGGTTCAAGTGTGGTAAAAGGATAGTTATCTATTTTTGGTCGTGCTGAGGACAAAGCCGAAAGAAGCGTGCTCTTACCTGCATTTGGAAAGCCAACAAGACCCACATCTGCCAACAGTTTTAGTTCAAGTATGACCATTTTTTCCTGCATGGGTTCACCTGGTTGAGCATAACGAGGCGTTTGATTCGTAGGCGTACGAAACTGAAAGTTACCCAATCCTCCTCGTCCGCCTTTAAGAAGCAGAACTATTTGATCATCGTCTGTAACGTCACAAATATATTCACCCGTTTCTGCATCATAAGCTACCGTACCACAAGGTACATCTATATAACGGTCATTCCCATCGTTACCAGAAGAACAACACTTAGATCCATTACCTCCATGACCTGCAAAAACATGCCTTTCATAACGTAAATGGAGCAGAGTCCAATAATTGTGATTACCTCGAAGGTAAACATTACCACCACGCCCTCCATCGCCACCATCAGGACCACCATTAGGAGCATATTTAGCACGATGCAAGTGCATAGACCCACGACCGCCCTTACCTGAGCGACAATAAATCTTAACGTAGTCGACGAAGTTTGATTCTGCCATTTTGTTTTTTAATTATGAGTTAGAGGTTTGAATTAACCTCTAATATTATTTCCATCCATCAATAACCTTACATATATCGGATAATATAACATCAAGTTCGCCATAACCTTTTATATAATGATGCTTGCCTTCTTTCTTATACCACTCAATAAGTGGAGAGGTTTGATCTTTGTATACTGTAAGACGTTTGTTTATGGTCTCTTCATTATCATCTGCACGTCCTGATGTTTTACCCCGATTAATGAGACGTTCCATTAATATATTGTCTGGAACATCAAGTTCAATCATTCCACTAACATCCGTACCACGTTCAAACAACATCTCTTTAAGAGCTTCTGCTTGTGCTATTGTTCGAGGGAAGCCATCAAATATAACACCATCACAAGGACAATGTTTATCATACGTACTTGCTAATATATCAATCATCAAAGAATCAGGAATTAGTTGACCATTATCGATAAAGCCCTTTGCTGTATTTCCCAAATCTGTTTCATTCTTAATTTCTGCACGAAGCACATCACCTGTTGAGATATGCTTAAATCCATATTTTTCTACCAATCTATCACTTTGAGTTCCTTTACCAGAGCCTGGGGCTCCAAATATTACAATATTTTTCATTGTCATCTAAAATATATTATATGTTTTGTTGATTAATCTATTACTGTATATATGTCGCGAAAGTTTCGTCCAAGGTCATCATAATCTAATCCATAACCAACAATAAAGTCATTGGGAATTTTGAAACAATAATACTTTATATCTAAGTTGACTTTGAGATTATCTGACTTAACAAAAAGTGAAGCGATGTGTATTTGTTTGGGTTGCTGTTTTGCAAGTGTTTCGAGTAATTGTTTCATCGTATATCCAGAGTCTACAATATCCTCGACCACCACGATTAAGCGATCTTTTATATCTACATCTAAACCCAAAATCTGCTTCACTTCATGGGAACGCTCCGTACCAGAATAGGAAGAAAAACGAATAAAACGAATTTCACAAGCCATATTGATTTCACGTAACAAATCAGCAGCAAATACGAATGCGCCATTTAGCACAACAAGAAAAAGAGGCTTTTCACTTGCAAAATCTTGATTGATTTCGGTTCCAACCCTACGCACTTGTCGCAATATTTCCAACTCAGGTATAGAGACCTTGAAAGTCCTGTCCTTTAGTGTTATTTTATTCATTTGGATAGTTTTACTATGCAAAAGTACACTTTTTCTGTGGAAAAATGAGCTTACGAAAGCATTAAGTTACTTTTCTTTCTCTATTTCTGCATTTATGACACGCTCTAAAAAGAAGCGTTTCTTATTCCAATGGAAAGCTGGATATTCCGTATTTTTCAGAATCGTATTACCCTTAAATACCAATCCATCAACACTTTTAGCGTAAAGAATAGGGGTGTCAAACGTATCAAATTCATTATTTAAAATTTTGATAGCACCACGTTTTCCTCCGTGAAAAAACTTTTGTTGATTCTTTAAATCGGGTATTTCTGGATAAATAGAAATCACTGCATTCGTAAACTGAAACATATTTGTTAGTGCATTAATAAACTTGTTTTTGCGTATTACAACATCGCGACAAGCACCCGTTTCATACCAACCATTGCAATCACCGCACAACAAAATAGCACAGCCAGAAGTATGGTCAAAAAGGTTGTTCTCCACTACGGTTTTACGAGGTGTACTAAAAAGTGAACCACGCGCACGATTATTACGAATTGTATTGCCTGAAAATAGGACTTCTGGTGTCCAAGTTAAGTTTTCAACACCAAAACCCTCTTCTGCTATTATAGCAGAATCTAGTGGTTTCTCGAACTGTATAATAAATTCTTTTTCACCATCTACCGTCTTTTTATGGAGCGGAGCAATGGCTGTGATCTTATTTTCGCTGCCAATAAGTTCCATTGTTTTCGATTTAACGAATTGCACGTTATCACCTACTCTACCCCATTCAAAACCCCATGCCTGCCCATGCATATAACGAGCATGTATCGTGCGTTGATCTTTGTTGCGTAGCGTTACCTTTAAATAAGTACCATGTACATTGATTGCATCATCCATCATACCTTCATACAATCCATTCTTCGAAATAATTTTCCCCTTACATCCCGAAAAATGAGTAGCATCCGCTTGCGATGTAAAGTAACGAGGATCATCCTCACCTTTTAAACAGACACCGAAACCATCCATTGTTATATTATCACACATTTGTGCAAGCAAACCCATTCCCTCACAATAATGCACTTTTATATTTAGCAATTTGGTATTCACATTATGATATAAGAATAATCCTGGCGTTGGACGTGCCCAAGTACGCATGGCGATAACCGTACCTGGTATGAGACGCGCGTCCTTCCAATTCGGTGCACGAAGCGTACGAGGTGCCACTTCCGTCACTCCCTTTGTAGGGCAACCTATATCACTTGTATTATATACAATATGTTTCGTTTTTTCCTCAAAAGCAATACCACTACCCTGACGAGCAATCCAACCATCGCCATAAGTTTCAAAATAACCATTATCACTGATACGATAATTCACCCACGGAGCAACCTTAAACGTAATTCCTTCTGTAACCGAATTTTCAACGACCTGCACTTGTGCTATCTGCGGATTTTCGAAGTCTATCGAGAAATTCTTTAAAGTACTATTTTTTGAACCGATAAGCGAGACGGGAATCATACGTCCATGAAACACAAACGCAGCGCCATTGCCTTCAATCGTAAGATTATTAATGGATTCTATGGCAAGCCCTACGCGCTTTGGATTATCTTGATCATGATTCGATATATAATAAACACGAGTTGCAGCTTGCTCAGGATGAAAATCATAACGTCCTTTCTCAAAGTGAAGCACAACTTTATCCGAAGCGTTCACTTTCCCTTTTATTTCCGTTAGAAGTCGGTCTATAATAGGCGATGCATCAACGTTTGAATTTGGTAAAAGTCCTACTTTGGAAACATAGTAGTTGTAAGTTTTTCTTGCTGGTAATAATTGTATACTACACAATAGCAATAAGGTTAAAATAAATTTCATTTATAAAAAGGATTATTGTATTTAAAATAAGTCGTTATTTAGGCTGCTCTGCATCGATATTCTTTATGCCGCCAGTTTCCGTATAGAACTGTACTTTTGTCGTGGCCTTTTTATTAAAAAGATCACCTCCAAGAGTTTCAACATTACCAAATTGAGCCATCGGAATGGTCATATTACAAAATTCTTGCGTTGAAGACATGATCGTTACAAGCACTTTACTCGGAACCATATAGCGTACCTCATTTTCTGCTTTTTTCTTTGCTTTAGGATCTAATGGTACAGAAGATGGGAGGGTTTCTAAATTCTTTATACTTATATAAATAGGAGCCCCTGCAAGATCGTCCGAATCAACTATGCCAAGCTGTTTTGAAAGGCGAAAAAGAACGTCTTTATCAACGTTTTTCGTGGGGCTATAAGTCAAAGAGAATGTACGTTTTTCTTTCTCCTGCCAACCAGCGAATAGCTGTGTCAATGCATTTTCTTGTTCATCTAGTTCTTTCAACATTAACTTTAGTTGATCACCATCTTTGGGCATATAATCAGCTTGACCTTTGGCTAACAAACTTTTACTCTCGCGTATATCATAAATTTCAGTTGCTGTAAGCTCTGCCATTTTAGTCGTACTTCCTGCCGATAATATTTCCTCTGTCAAATATTTACGAGAGTCTAATTTAAAAGTCTCTTTTAATACAGTCTGTGGTTTGTCTATTGACGGTGTCTCCTTTGTTTCGGTATTAATAGAAAGGAGTAGCCCATCTTTCGTAAGTGATACGAACGGTGCAACGGTTTTTTGTTTCAGCATAATGGTATAACATTTTGAAGTGTCTGGCACCCCAAACGAAAGGACCTTTACGCTTTTAATCATCCATGTATTCCCTTTTTCTTTGGTAACATTTTTAAGACGAAGGTATCGTTCTGCATAAGCATTAAAATCTCCAGGATAAGTGGTGGTACGTTCTACTTCTACTTCTATTTTTAAATCGGTACGAGGTAAAAAGTAGGTGACACCTTCTGGCGTAACACCTGGATTATATCTATTTACGTCTGTTTGTGCAGACAAAGGTAGAACTAGCAATGCCAATCCTAATAGGAAATTACTTCTCATATTGTATTTTGTCTTAATTCTAAAAAAGCCTTTGGTAAGTAATCCACAAGGTCTGTTGCAATAAGCCCCTCTTCACCTAAATCGCGTGCAGCTATATCGCCCGACAATCCGTGAAGATAACAGCCGAGTAAACAAGCATCTTTTTGCCCATAACCTTGAGCCAAAAGTCCACCTAATATACCCGTTAACACATCCCCACTACCCGCTGTAGCCATACCTGCATTGCCTGTTGTATTAAAATAGACATGACCGTCAGGGCAACATATAGCCGTGTGATGTCCTTTTATTATTACGTAAATCGATTGTCGCTTTGCCATGGCACGCGCTGCACGCAATGTTTCAAAACTGTCTTGCGCATTATCAAGCAATCGCTGCAATTCTTTAGGGTGTGGAGTTATTATAGTATTTTTTGGCATTTGCTGCAACCAACTATGATGCCCCGCAAATATATTTAAACCATCCGCATCTATTACTAGGGGAACAGCCGTATGGCGCACTTGCTCAATAAAGGCTATGGCAGTATCTGGATGTAAGCCTAAACCTGGGCCAATTGCTACCGATTGATAGGGTGAACTATCTACGGCTTCCGTAAAATGTTCTGCGTTCGTATCATGATGAATGACAGCACATGGAACACTTTGTTGTATGAGGGGACTATTGGTCTTGGGGGTATGTAGGGTTAGCTTCCCCACTCCGCTACGCAAACAAGCTTGAGCAGATAAAATAGCAGCGCC
This sequence comes from Bacteroidaceae bacterium, assembly GCA_036652575.1. GTDB lineage: Bacteria > Bacteroidota > Bacteroidia > Bacteroidales > Bacteroidaceae > Alloprevotella. The sequence goes on along the minus strand of JAVVVP010000003.1, from coordinate 22,190 downwards.
TGCCATACCATAAGAACCTGCGATAAGCAAAGTATGTCCAAAGGTTCCCTTATGCGCAAATTTATTTCGAACTTTTAAAAGAGCTTTCGCTAGCGCTGAATCGACTGTCGTATAGTATGCTTTTATCCGCTCTAGCGCATCTAAATTTAATCCGATGTCAAGGACCTCTATCTCTCCTACATACGGAGCATTATCTGCTAACAAGAATGCAGGCTTCAACACTTGAAGAGTGAGCGTTACATTTGCTCGAATGATATGAGCTCGAATATTAAAAGAATTGTCTTCGGCCATAAGCCCCGAAGGTACGTCTAGCGCGACAACCGTTGCACCAGAATTATTAATATACTTTACGAGCGATGCAAAACCACCATTAAGAGCTTTATTCAACCCTATCCCAAACAGCCCATCGATGACAAGATCAGAAGCCGTAAGTACAGGTGGCTCAAATCGTGCTATCACTTCCGTAAAAGAAACGTTTGGACATTCATCTTTAAGACGTTGTACATTTTCAGCGCAATCCACTGAAAGCGATCCTCCTATATTAAAAAGGAATGCATCTACCTTATATCCTTGTTCTGATAGTAACCGAGCTACGCAAAGTGCATCACCCCCATTACCTCCTGGACCAGCAAAAACCTTTATGGACACATCATTTGCCCATTTACTTGAGATAGATGCAGTAAGAGCTATTGCAGCACGTTCCATCAACTGTATAGAGGAAATGGTATCATGCTCAATGGTACAAGCATCGAGTTCCTTTATTTGATTTGCTGTTAGCACTTTCATACCTGCAAATATACGATTAACTAAGCACAAGAACAAATAAAATGCTCGTCTTTTTAAAATTAGCTCTATCTAACGTTTCATCTAACGTTTCTTTTTATAGACTTTTTATGGGCTCAAAACATGGCGCACAGAGAAAGGGTGCATTCATCATGAAATGAATACACCCTTTGTAATGAAGCAACTTAATGCTATTAAATCTTAGTCTAACTTAGCTAGTTTGTTCTCAGAACCAAGTACTTCTACTATTTTGTGCTCATACATTTTCTTCATATTGTCACGAGCTGGACCTAGATACTTACGAGGATCAAATTCTGCTGGTTTTTCTGCAAAAGTTTGACGAATTGCAGCTGTCATAGCTAAACGTGAGTCTGAGTCTATATTGATTTTGCAAACAGCACTTTTTGCAGCTTTACGTAACTGCTCTTCTGGAATACCAATGGCATCTGGAAGCTTACCACCAAATTTGTTAATGGTTGCAACCTCTTCTTGTGGAACAGATGAAGATCCATGAAGTACAATTGGGAATCCTGGAAGTTTTTCCATAACAGCATCCAATACAGCAAAAGCCAATGGAGGTGGAACCAAAATACCCTCTGCATTGCGCGTGCATTGTGCAGGAGTAAACTTGTAAGCTCCGTGAGAAGTACCAATAGAGATAGCAAGGCTATCACAGCTGGTACGCTTTGCAAAATCAATTACCTCTTCTGGATCTGTATAAGTATGGTGATCTGAAGACACTTCATCTTCTACGCCTGCCAATACGCCAAGCTCACCTTCAACCGTTACGTCGAATTGATGTGCATAATCACATACTTTTTTTGTTAGAGCCACATTCTCTTCATAAGGAAGATGAGAACCATCTATCATCACGGAAGAAAAGCCCATATCAATACAAGATTTACAAGTTTCAAATGTATCTCCATGATCAAGGTGAAGAACAATCTCAGGGTGGTTACAGCCCAATTCTTTAGCATATTCTACTGCTCCTTCTGCCATATAACGAAGAAGTGTCTGATTTGCATAGTTACGAGCGCCTTTAGAAACCTGTAAGATTACTGGAGACTTCTTTTCAGAAGCAGCCATAATAATTGCTTGCATCTGCTCCATATTGTTGAAGTTGAACGCAGGAATCGCATAACCGCCATCAATTGCTTTCTTGAACATCTCTTTCGTGTTCACCAAGCCTAAATCCTTGTAATTAACCATAGTTTTTATTTTTATTAAAATGAAATATTTCCGTTTTGCGTGGCAAAGTTAATCATTCCTACTTGCATAGAAAAACAAAAAGCTTTTTTTTTAATTACTTAATGCTCCTTGAGCTTGAAACTTGCCATTCTGCCAAGAAAGAACGAAGTCTTTGTGCAAAAAATCCGAAACCTCCTTGCGTTCCTCTATTAACAATTCATCTAAGTTTAAATGCATCGTCAAATCTGCTGTATTCGCCTTCAGATGGACTTCTAAATACGGCACAGAATAGATCTTTTGTGCTCTATGATACGCATTCTCTAATTTCTTGTTGGGCTTTTTCCAAAAAGCTGAGAGCATTGGATACTTCAAATAAATAGCGGTATCCAGCTTTTTCCAATCCAAAGAATAAAAAGCAACCTCACTTTCCTGCGCTACGGCTTTTATTGTTTTCACAACACATAATATATAAGTATCCTCAATTGGCAACATTTTCATTTCGCATAAAGAAACAGGTGTTAGCACTAAGCTCAAATAATGGTCCGTCAACTCTTTTAGTTCCGTTTTCCCATTCAGATTATTCGTTACCTCCGCCTTCATCTTACTCTTTTTAAAATCAATCAAATCCAATCGATTTGTCTTTGTAAGCAAGGGTTGCAAACTATCTGGCATGGCCGTAAACACATCTGTTATCGTTTGGGCATTCGCACAAACAACACAGCAAACCAAACAGACCATTGATAAAAATCGTTTCATGTTGGCAAAGGTACAAAGAAGTAAGAACAACACCAAATTCACAATCAAAGAAATTAGCTGAAACCATCAAAAAAGCACGTCGAAAATCGATGCAAATAAAAAGTTGAACTAGAAATTAGAAACGAAAGAGCAATCGACACAAATAAATACATCTAAATTCTTTGTCAATAACTGAAAAGATTGTACCTTTGTCGCCGATTTAGAATCCATTACACTAAACTCATACCGATAAAATATAATATTAAATACATAAAGAGCAATGAAAAAAGAACTGCATCCAGAAAATTATCGTCCAGTAGTATTCAAAGATATGAGTAATGGCGATATGTTTTTGTCTCGTTCTACTTGCAAAACAAACGACACAGTAGAATTCGAAGGTGAAACTTACCCCGTAGTAAAACTTGAAATCTCAAGCACATCTCACCCTTTCTATACTGGAAAATCTAAGTTGGTTGATACAGCAGGACGTGTAGACAAGTTTATGACTCGTTACGGACAAGCTCAAAAGAAATAAAAATCTTTCAGACTTAATGAACAGAAAAGAGGTATGTCCACACGTGGTCATACCTCTTTTACATATAAAGCAACACAATGAGACAGCCAGTTTTATCACTATCCTGCGCCCCTATACCACTCGTGCACATTGGCTTTATAGGGCTTGGGAAACGAGGACAAAAAGCAATTGCTCGCTACCTTTCCATCGAAAGAGCTCACATCTCAGCTTTGGCGGATTTGAAAAGCGAAACAATTCAATCTATTCTTCCTCTTATACCCAACCATCAACCGAAAACATACGTTGGTGAAAATGCATGGAAGCAACTTTGCGAGAACAAAGATCTAGACCTTATTTATATCTGTACAGATTGGGCATCGCATGCAGAAATGGCTATTTACGCAATGCAAAACGGTAAGCACGTTGCCATAGAAGTACCCGCTGCTACAACGGTTGCAGAATGTTGGGAACTGATAAATACAGCCGAAGAAACACGCAAACATTGCACGCTTCTCGAAAATTGCTGCTATGATCGATTTGCTTTAGCCACGCTCCGCATGGCTCAAAGCGGTCTACTCGGCGAACTGACACACTGCGAAGGTGCCTATATTCATAATCTTCAAACCTATTTTTCAGAAGACAACAGAACCTTGTGGATGCAACATCATTGCAAAGAACACACAGGTAATCCTTACCCTACGCATGGAATAGGTCCCATCGCCCAACTCCTCCACATTCATCGCGGCGATCGTATGACATCGCTTACATCGCTTACGGCCAAAAATGGAACAGAAACGGGTACCACCATTATAGGAAGTGTGAACAACACCTTAATTCGCACATCACTAGGAAAAAGTATTTTATTACAATACGACCTCTCTACACCGCGTCCCTACAGTCGTATGCAAACAACTTGTGGTACAAATGGATTCACCCAAAAATACCCCATTCCCATCGCTATGCTGCGAGATGAAACCGAGCCGTACACCGACAAACGGCTTGACCATTTGCTGAAACAATACGAACATCCAATCACTACTTTCTGGAAAGAACAGATGAAACGCGCCAAACAAGAAAACGATGAGATGAATTATATTATGGATTGCCGTTTGATTTATTGTTTGAGAAAGGGACTCCCCTTAGACATCGATGTATACGATGCTGCCGAATGGTCGTGTATTGCAGAATTAAGTGAACTTTCATCACAAAAAGGCGGAGAACAAATAGAAATTCCAGATTTCACGCGCGGACATTGGAACGACACAAAAAGTTTAAACTTAGCAGAATAAGAATTTCGCTTTATAATCTGATATTGACTTGTATTTTACGTTCCCAGCCACAAACAAATCATTCCAAGAAGCACTAGAAAAAGATCTAAGGCTTTTGCTTTGAGATTCTTTTCCCGAAACAAAATAGCACCAAAAAGGAAGGAAACAAGAACACTACTCCTCCGCACCATCGACACAATAGAAATCATAGCATCGGGAAAACTAAGTGCATAAAAATAAGCCAAATCAGCAACCGTAAGAAATAACGAAATAAACACGATACCCCCGTCCCAATGAAATGGAGTCGTTGACTGACGACGAGGCCACCACATCACAACAAGCATTACCGCCATCATCAGACATTGATAAACATTATACCAACTCTGAACAGCCATCTTATCCAATCCAGCTCCACCATTTTCTATCGAAGACATTAAATATTTATCGTAAAGCCCACTCGCTGCCCCCGCAAATGCAGCAAGTACAATCAGTCCAATCCACTGATTATGCGCAAAACGTATGCCCTCTTTTCGACCACTTCGACTAAGCAAAAAGAAAGAACAGATTGCAAGCAACACGCCCACCCATTGCCATAGGTTTAATCGTTCGCCAAACACAAACAAGGCACCCAGTAACACGAGTACAGGACGCGTAGCATTGATAGGACCTACAATCGTGAGAGGAAGATGTTTCATTCCAAAGTAGCCACAAATCCAAGACAAAAGGACGATACACGATTTGAGTAAAATGAGACGGTGCATCTCCCACCCTCCCTGTGGAATATAAACAGCATTCGTTTCGCCCACCCAACCAAAACTAGAGCCTAAAATAAAAGGCACAAAAAGGAGTGTACAAAATAAGGTGTTAAGAAACAAAACGGGCATTACAGCATTATTGCGCAACGAACGTTTTTTAAAAACATCGTAAAATCCGAGTAAAGCTGCTGAAAGAAAAGCGAAAGTCAACCACATAAATCACCCTCTGTTTTTTTTAAAATAAAATCCGATAGTTATATGATAACAACCTCTAATTAAGCTATTTATGTACAAGCAAAGCAAAATGAGGTAATGACTTGGAAGCAATTATAAATGCTGCGATTTGCTGTCTTTTTCTGTCAAACAACTCTTTTACCGAACAAAAGTAACAATAAAAATTTGATTTTCTTAGATTGTGATGAATTTTTTGACACTATTTGAATGCCGGCAGAGTCAAACTCGGAACCATTATCTGTTGTTATTGTAAGGACGTTACAACGATAAGGGAACAATAGCCTCGCCGCAACTTTAGCTGTCTGTATGACAAAAAAAAAGATAGGGTTTGCGAAAAAATCTTTTCTGTTCCTGGATATTCAACAGTTGATATAAATCTCAAACGTATTGCCGAAATATGCGATATAAACAAGTCTCTCACCTATCACTGTTTAAGACATTATGCAAACCCTTACCAATTGACAAACAATCTGTTAACAGCTTAATTGTTTTAGCAGGTAACGATTTAAAAACGAGCAAAGTTCTATATTTCACCTTGTTTTGCATTGAAACCAAAGAACGCTTTCTTTGCGGCAAAGATACAACTTTACAATGGATTTACAAGTGTCAGGGAATAACAAAATAAAATCCACTCCAATATTGTTATTACTCATCATAAGAAAGATTAGAAAAATAAAAGAAGTGCACTTCTATATTCCAAAGATAAGGAAATGCACTTCAAAAACAATTATTACTTCTTGTTAGAACCTGAAACAGCGTGCCATAATTCACGTATACATAAAACAATAGAAGAACCCATTACGATCGTTACAAAATCTATTGTACCAGATACATTTATTACGTCAAAACAGCCATTAGCCATCTGACCTATACTAGCGAATATACCATCTTTGAAAATCATTGGCTGTACATTGAAGAAGTCATATAGACCTTCTACAATAATTATCTGGCCAATTGCGATAACGGCAACAATGGTAAGGAAGCCAGTGCTCAATTTTGTTTTGAATATGCTCTTTTTCGTTCCAAAAGAGCGAGCATTGAACATATACCAGAAATGAGTCCAAACGAATATTGAGAATACCAATGTTTGTTCATAAGGAGTGATGTCGTTTGATGTGCCCAATGATAGATTCAAGAAATCTTTCATACATGTAACATCTGCATGTTCAAATGTCAAAACCAAAGCAAGTAGCATAAAGAAAAATGCCATACCTACACCAATTATGTTGAAGTACATTGGCTTATTAAGGATAAATGCCTTTCTATCTCTTGGTTTGTCATTCATTACATTTTCAGATGGTGGAAGAGATGCCAATGCCATAGCACCAAAGGTATCCATAATTAAGTTAACCCAAAGCATTTGAGTTACAGTCAAAGGTGATTCTGTTCCAATGAAAGCACCTACAAGTACAATGAAACATGCAGACACGTTAACTGTTAACTGGAATAATAAGAAACGCTGAATATTCTTATACAATGAACGTCCCCACATTACAGCTCTACCAATACTACTGAATGAGTTATCGATAATAGTTATATCAGAAGCTTCTTTAGCGACAGAAGTACCATCACCCATAGAAAGACCTACGTGTGCAGCATTCAAAGCTGGTGCGTCATTTGTACCATCACCTGTAACAGCTACAACCTGATTCTTAGCTTGGAGACTTTCAACAAGCCTCTTCTTATCCATCGGGCGGGCACGAGCTATAATCTTTAAATCCACAACTCTTTCTGATAGTTCCTTATCGGAAAGGGCTGCAAACTCAGGACCAGTGATAATGTTACGTTCTGTGTCCGTTTCCTTCCATAAACCAATCTGGCGACCAATTTCTTTTGCAGTTCCCGGGGTATCTCCTGTAACAATCTTGACCGCAAGACCTGCGTCCATACATTCTTTTACTGCTGGTGGAACATCCTCGCGAACTGGATCACTAATAGCAACAATACCTAAGAATGTTAGATTCTCTGCAATAACTTTACCATCAGCTGTAGGCTTGTCACCTTCATTCAAAATCTGGTAGGCAAATCCCAAAGTACGCATAGCTTGTTCTTGGTAAGCCAAAAGTTGTTTGTCAATCTCTGCTTTTGAAATATTACCACAAGAATTTTCGCACATACCAAATACAATTTCAGGGGCACCCTTAACAAACAAAATTCGTTTTCCTGACAATGAAGATTTAACGATAGTGGCCATGTACTTACGTTCGGTAGAGAATGGAACTTCGTCTATGCGTTCAGCGTTCTCTTTTAGCTCTCGATAGTCAATGCCTTGTGAATGTAACCAAAGTAGGAGCGCTCCTTCTGTAGGGTTACCAATTGCGCTAGGTGTTTTTGTTGAGAAGTCCAAAGATGCTGTTGAATTTACCGCAATGCCTTCAGAAATCAAGGCACTTATTTCATCGTCTGCAAATTTCTGATTATTCAGATCATAAAATTTTGATTCATAAACTTGCATTTTGTTTTGAGTCAAGGTACCAGTTTTGTCTGTACAAATAACAGTTGTTGCACCCATAGTCTCACAAGCGTGCATCTTGCGAACAAGATTGTTTGTTTTAAGCATGCTACGCATACTATAAGCCAAACTTAATGTTACAGCCATTGGTAATCCTTCAGGTACAGCAACCACGATAAGAGTAACGGCAATCATCAATGTATTCATTGTGAATGCTAATAATCCTGCAAGTTCCTGATCTGGCATTAAGAAGTTATGGAAGCCGACAACCATACCAACGAAGATTGCGAAGAAAGCAATGATTGTAGCGATGCAAGCTGTTTTAGACCAGTCTTCAAATTTCTTTATAACAAGATAGAAAAAAAGTGCGGTTGGTATAATTAAAGTAAATGATAAAGGACTCCAGCTGAAATAGTGGCATAAACGGCCGATAATGATTAAAGCTGCAAAGCCATAGCTGAGGTTGGTAATCAAATCACTTAGACCATCAAGTTGTTCATTCAACGGAGTCTTAACAGAATCATCAATTTGTGCTTCTTTAAATACCTTACCATTCTCAGTTTTATCGCCAACTTCAAGTACTCTGAAAATACCATGACCTTCCATAACCTTTGTACCACGAAGGACATGATTAGAAGGGTATGTGGCTTGTTTATCAAATTCTTCTGCATTAATAGTTTTACCACATACAGGCTCACCTGTTAATGAAGACTCATCCATATGAAGAGTTACGACCTCTAAAAGTTCACCATCGGCTGGAACTTCATCACCAGTGTTTAAAATGACGATGTCATCAACGACAACATCCTTTTTAGTAATTTCAACTACGTTGTTGTTACGAATTACTTTCACGGGTTCGTCGTCATTGACCTGATTCAAAATAGAAAAGGCCTTGTTGGCTTTTAGCTCAAAATAGAAAGCTAATCCTGTAGCTAATAGAATTGCAATAAAGATTCCTATTGGTTCAAAGAATACAGCTTTACTTTCATGTAGGTACCAATATTCGTAACATGATATTCCGATAGAAAGAACTCCGGCTACCATCAAAATACGGATTAGTGGGTCCTCGAACTTCTCTATAAATTGTTTCCATAGAGGTTCTTTTTCAGGTGGCGTAAGGATATTTACGCCATTCTTCTTACGGCTTTCGAGCACTTGCGCATCGGTTAAGCCAGAATAATGATGATTCTGTTTCATATAGATATTTTTAATTAATTATTATTGATGTAAAACCACTTAGATAGCATATCATATCGTCTTAATGGTGATGCGATAAGAAAGTTAAATATGTTCGTGAGTACTTTCATGATTATATGTTTGAGTCCTCAAAGAATCGTTTTTCAGATATTTCATCTGTTTCAAACGACTTTGTAAGGACATTATTTTCAACTTGGATTTCTAACTTATATGAAACAACAGATTGCGAATTTTTTCTACCGAAATCGAAAATACTTCTGACTTGCTCATAAGTTGTATTTTCCGTAAATTTCCCTTTTGTAATAGGATCTGTGGTGTTTTCCATCCATTCAGTTCCATAGGATAGTTTTAGGACATATTCTCCTTGAGGTATGTCTTGAACGGTAACAGTCGTATTATTGGGTACAAATACATATCTAATACAGTTCTTGTTTTGAATGTTTATAATACGAACGACTAAATCATAGTCAGTCCCCATTGTGATGTCAAAATAATTATCTTGAATGCCATATTCATTTTTAATGCCATACGATTCTGGCATTTCTCCTTCACTTGGAGTTGAAAATGTCCAATCGTTATTTAATAAGGACTGCTGAATTGACGTTGGTTCATGTTTTTCTTCTGATGCTTGTTTGTTGTTTCCACAACTACATAGCATTAACGAAATTGCAGAAATGATTAAAAATGATAATCTATTCATGATACGATTGAGGATATAAAATTTACAACTGATATTAATATGATTACAATTCCTATTATCTTACATATCAATTTCATTGATTTTTTTCGAGATTTACCTTTTATTGAGTCTTGAAAAAATAATGGTAGTACTAACCAAATTATAATTCCTATTGCTGTATTTATTATTAATGATGTCATGTGTAAATAGCAGCAGGACACCTTGATATGTGATGCCCTGTTGCTTATTAATTAAAAATGTCCGTTATTTTGACGGTAAATTTCATTTACTCGTGCTTGAATAGATGCATATTGATTACCTAAAGCATTTTTACGTGCTTTACCATTACCATATACACCTTTAATAACTTCTTTAGCCTTGTCCTCTACATTAACATTTGCAGAAGAAGATTGATTACCAATCTTTTCTACAGTCGTATTTGAGACTTCAGATTGTTTTGCTTCAGTTGCAGGTTTACTAACTTTACTATTTTGCTTTTTAGTATTAGCAACATCTTCATTTGGAGTCTCTGCTACTGCTTCGTCGGATTCAGAATCTTTCGCTTTTTCTGTTGAATCTGCAGGAACAGTATTTGTTGATTCTGATTCATGATTAGTGGAAGTTTGTTCCAAAGTTTCTTTCTCTGGAATAGTATCCTTATTCTGAAGAAAGAAATAGCCGGCAATAATAACAAATAAGACAACAACGATAGCACCTATAATCCAAAGATTTCTTTTACTTGCTGTTTGTTCCTCTATTAAATTATTAGGTTCTTCGCTCTTCTTCTTTAGTGTTACTTTTCTTTTAAGTTCAACCATAATTAGTTGCAGATAAGGGAGAATCCAGGAATTTCAGTAAAGGCAGCACTTAAATCCATTACACGGCTCTCATTCTTAAGAGCATATTCTCCATTGTTGTTATTAATAGAACATACACAATATACGTGTCCGGCATCTTTAGAATCGGCAATAACCTCTAAGTAATCACCTGAGTCGCTTTGAAGTTCAACACGACCGCCTTCATCTGCATAAGTCACATCTTCACCTTCGATTGCGGCATCATAGTTTACTATACAAATAAATGCTTGTTCTATCTCATCAAGGCTAGCAATGTTAATTTGTTCAGTTTCTTCACCGCCTGGAGCTGGTTCTTTGTTATCTCCTAAGTGCAACATGAATGGGAATTTATCCAATGTTCCTAAGTCACTTTTTTTGCCTCTGTATTCATTAGAGAAAACGCCACCAACTTCACCGTCTTTCTTTTTAAAGAAAAGACATAAGTCCAAGTCTGTTGCAGAACTCCAGAATAATTTAACTTTCAGTTTACCAGCGAATGTGAAAGCACATTCTTCTTGTTTTCTTCGAAGAGTAATCTTCTTTTTTAGTGTTACTTCTGCCATAATTTTGTAATTTGAATTATTATGAGTTATTTAAAAATAAAAATCATCTATAGTTGTTTTTGATGACGGTTTAGTCTTTGTCTCATTCTTGACTTTTACTTTATTCTCATTGAAGAAATCATCATCATGCTTATTTGATTGCTTATCCTTAGAGGGTTGATTTGGTTTGTCATTTGAATTAAAATCAAAATCAGCATTCTTCTTTCTGTCTGTTTTAGGATTACAAGCTTTGTTATTTGAGGAATTAAAGCCTATCACAACTAGTCTTTCATTATTGTTGTTTTTTCTAAGAGTGTTCTCAAAAAAACTACTATCACTTTTATCTTGAGCATTAGATGAATCTTTCGCTACTAATGATTCTTGCTCCCTTTCGAATAACAGTTTCCTTGTTTCTTTTAGTCTTAAACCTTGGTTCGAATCTAACCCATTTTTTTCTAAATTACGTAGTTTCTGTTCTGCATCTTTAAAATTTGCATGCACAATAAGCTCGTTAATTGACGCAATAGATTCTTCAAACAACTTTTTTCTCTGTATTGCGGATAATTTTATTTCTGCTTTTTGTAATTTGTCAGCAACATTATTATCCAATCTTAACTGAAGAGCATTTTTACACAAGGATACTACTGATTCCCAATTTTCTTCCCATTGAGCCTTGTCAATGTCTTTAATTAGAATATTCCATTGTTTTAGATCTTCTTTTTCCTTTTCTTCTCTTGTTCGTATATCAGCAATCTTTGAGCTCCACTTAAGTTTATTTTCAATGTCAAGTTCAATTAACTGTTCGCAACATGAAATAGCTTTATCATAATTGCCGCATAAACAACAATTATCTATCTGATTGCTAATAGATTTTATTCTATCTATAGTAGCTGATTTTTCTTTTCGAATTTTGTCAACACGTTCCTTAATTGAATCATCGTCAATACCTAATAGTCTCGCTTTATCTAATTCTTGTAGAGCTTCCTTATATGCTTTTTGTGCGATAAATAGGTCTGCTCTATCTATATATCTTTCAAACTCCTTTGAATTTTTCAATATAGATAGTGATTCTGTCTTAATTCGGATAGCTTCGCTAGAATCAGGATTTGCACTTAGAGCTTCCTCTGCTTTTTGTTTTGCAATTTCCCAATCCTTTATATCGAAAGCTTCTTTTGCTTGTTCTATCTTTTCCGCATAAGCTTTCATTTTAACGGATTTTTCAGCTTTTAAACGAAGGGCATCATTGTATTTTTTCTTTGCTCCTTCGTTGTCTGGACGAAGATTAAGAGCGATGCGAAAATAATCTTCCATATCATCATAATCATGTTCTCTCTCGCTATCGTAACCTTTTTCTACTGCGTCATTAAACTTTCGATCAGACTCTGTTTTTTCTCTATTTATTTTATCCGCTTCATCCTGTTTGATTCTAGCCTGTAGCTCAGCTTCTTCTTCTTCCTCGGCTATTCTTTTACGAAGAAGTTCATCTTCTGCGTTTAATTGTTCTGCTACAGTCTCTTTTGAAAACTGAGATCTATCAATGTAATTATAAGATCCTACAAGAGAACTTAAATCTGATTCTTTATAAGATATAATTCTATCAGCATCTAAATTATAAAACTCGAGTAACGATGACCTAAATAGATTATTAGTAAAAGTATTACCCAGGAAAATAATCCCTTTGATTTCTTCATGTTGTATTTTTGCATCTTTTACGAAATTTACAATTACCTCAACTAGCCTTTTTACGATATTCTCAGTTCTTTTATCAATATATTGTTTTCTTACAGCAACAGAATACTGCTTGTGTGGGTCTTTAGATAATGTTATTCCTGTTATCTGTATTGGGATAACAGGTCTAGCATTTCCGAGTCTAATTAGCCAATCGTCAACAAATTGACTGGTTCTTAGATATTCGACTTCATTTTCTTCTTTATTTTTTAAAATATGTTCAGTTCTATTTATGCTATCTATTAAATATTCTATTAGGCAACGACCTCGTAAGTCTGCCCCCATTCCATTTAAAGTATTTTCTGATATTCGAACAAATAAGTTGTCACTTTTTTTATATATGGAATAATGAAGATTTTCATTATTAGCATTTAAGATTAAGAAATGACCTTTATCAACTAAACCATTCTTGACTACTGCGTATTCTAGAGCAAGATGTTCTATTCGAGCAACACTTTCCTCTATTTTGAAATTAGCGTATTTAAGTTCTTGGCGGAATAACAATCGTGCATCAGACGTTATATCTGATGAAAATGATATAAAGGTGTTGATACATTCATTACTGTCTCCAAAATCGTTCCTTAAGTCATCAAATATCTTTGATGATTTAAATATCTCACGAAGTGGTTGAGAATGTTTGAACATAGTAAATGTCTCACCTGAACTTGAAATCTTAGAGAAAATATCACCATAATAATGATTTTCATTATTGTAATATTGGCTTTTATATCCTTTCCCATAAGATATGGTATCATTATTAATGTCCTCAAAAAAATATAACCATATGCGATCTTCGTGATTCGGTAAGTTTATAATGCGAGTAATACCATCAGTGCAAACTGCACCAATGATATACCATTTATCTACATATAACGCTAACGATTTCATCTAATATGATTAAAGACAATTATTGATTAAATGCTTTTCTAATAAGTGTGTTCAGGAAACAAATACCCTCTGCTATTATTATTGGCTGATGGTAATGAAATCCGTCGCCGGTTTTTGCTTTTTCCTTCGCTTTCTTGTATTCTCTATCATTATTACAGATAAACGCAGCAATTTTACTTGGAAGATCATTTAAGTCCTCTCGTAATTCACTATCTGCTTTTACATATAGTTTTGTTTTCTGACTTACGAATTTAATAAATATTGACATAAAGTTTTCGAAGTTCTTGATTCCTTTAAAGTCAAAGTTTGTCATATCATTTGCAAAGTAATCACCAGTTAGTTCATCCTCAACTGAGATTGTTTTTGTGTTTCCATCTGGCATGATATACTTAACACCAAATTCGCCACAAATATCCATATCTCCTTTATCTTGAATTTGAAGAACTTCTCGTGGGTCACACAGCCCTTTAGCCACTTCAGCTTTATTATCAATCTCTATTTCATCTCTATATTTAACAACTAATTCAACATTAGTTATTAATTGTACACCACTATTCAAGCATTCTGAGTAGTATTCTTTTGTTGCTCTTGGCCCAGCAGAATTTCTGAGCCAATGGAATATCCTTCCTCCTTTACCAAAAGATAGTATATCTATCTTTTTTATTTGAGTTAGATTACGTTCCTTTATTGCTTTTCCTATTAGCATTCCAGAATAATACAACAGTAGCCCTGTTACATAAGCTGGTATAGTGAACGCAAATTTTGCGTCACGATTTATTGTATCATAAAAGATATCATAATCATCCGAAGTCTTTAGTTGATCAAAAATATTATTTAGATAATATGGAGCTTTTGATGGCTCTGAAATTACATCCTTAATATTAGATACATACACGGATTTTTGATTGCTTTCATGAAAATTCACCAATGCCTGACGGAAAGTTTCTGATTTGATAATAGCTTCAAAAAAGACTCCAGCAGCTAAGCGTACAGAACTTTCTCTATATAAAGATGCTTTATTGTTATTATTCGGATCCTTTGATAGTAATAATATATCGCTTGTACTACCTCCTACATCAATACCTAAAAACATATTGTCTCCAGATAATCCGAAGTCCTGAGATAAAGCAAAACTACAAACGGCTTCAGCTTCAGTTGGTAATTCTGCATTTAGACTAGGTTTGCGACCATAAGGCGTAATTTTAATTAAATCATTAAATATCTTATCATAGTCATTCACATCAGACTCCATCATAGAACCAGGATGACTCCAACTAATTTCTTCAGGCTTAATCTTGTTCTTATATAGGAATGCACACGTCTGTAACCAAATAGATTTTAAATATGCCTTTTTCTTTTCTAAGCCTTTTGTATTATCAAGCCACTTCATATTATAATGAAGGGTACCTGCTTGAGTAGTTATCTCGTATTCATCCATTTTTCTAACAATAACGTTAGGGCGATTTACAGGCACTCCGCCTGCAATCTCTTCAGATTGATTATATGGATTATAACGTGAATCGTGTTCATGAAGCCAAGATTTTAGTTGACCATTTTCAGCTGGTGAGTTTGTAAAAAAAAGCAACTCATCGTTACTCGCATTAGCACGTTTATCTTCATTTTCTTTACCAACCAAAACTGTTCTGTTATTTTCGAATTGAATAGGCATTGCCCCACGATCATTAGCATTGTAGTATACACATGTATTGTTACTTCCAAAGTCTATACCTACAACAGCATTACCACTTATATTTATCGAGGTCAAATCTTCAACAATAGAATGTCTTAGCATTAGATATCCTGCATTAACGTCTTTTCCAGATTGCTTAACCATTGCAAGTAGACCTTCTATAGGCTTGTTTGAAGCTATGATATTATATTTAATAAGGTCTTCTCCTAATCCAGTCGGATACGTTATTAGTTGCTTGAAATCTACGTTTAATGTCTCACTTGGAGCAGGTGTATATGAAGAAGTTAAGAAATGGTTGTTACCATCTCTTATTATCTCACCATCATATTTAAAAATAGGTAAGAAACGTTCTGATTTATCTACAGTAAATTCTGAATATAGATAATATTTATCCCAATTATCAGAAACAAAATTTGGCCACATTATTACCTTCCCAAGATCACTAATCCAATCTATTTCATATTCTCTTGTGTTTAAAGTTACTTTTTCTCCATCAATTTCGACAACAAGAGTAACTGATAATTGACCAGCATCATTAATTGTTGCAGATAAATGTGTGTTTCCTGATTCTGTGTAGCCTAGAATACTTGATAGATTGTTTTTGAAAATATCTATACCCATTTCAGAAAGAGGTAACGAGAAATAACAATTAGTGTTAGATTGCAAATCTAACACCTGTAAAAAGTAAACTGGTGCATCAGATAATTTTTGTCGTTGAGAAGCATCCTCTGTCCAACCAATCACATAAGAATCAGTACTCAAAAGATTCTGTATATCTCCAATTGTTTTACATTCGCTTCCATTGATGTATGTGAACTTGTATTCCGGTGTCATATATACAGGAACGTTGCTTTCAAACAAAAGACTGAAAGGACATGATAATTGACCATAAGTAGGGATAGGACCTTTATCACGCAATTTTGTTTGTACTCCGTTTCGAATCTCTTCTTCCCAAGCTCTACTCATCCCTTTAAAACCATCTATACTGATACGCTGTGATGGCGTTCTTAATTGATTAATCTTTTGCTCAAACGCATCAAGATTACTATTTATGTTTTTAATAAACAAGTATAGCTTTTGTCGTTGATCTGGATTTATATAAGGAAGAGGGTCTTCAAACTTTCCATTTCTATACCAATTTATGTCAGAAGCATCACTATCCAATTTTGAATAGTTGACACCTGTAAAACATCCAGTCAGGGGAGATGTTCCACCAACTAAATGATCTCTATAATATATCAATTGTATATACGGTTGGGCATCTGGATTCTTTGCAAGTTCATCCTGATTACTCCATATATCCTTGTCATTAAATAGCATACGTCCGAAAGCAGATGCTATATTATAATCATCACCTTTAATATTCAAGATTATAGGTTTTGAAAATCTAATTCTATCTGAATGTAATGCCATGATAGTAATAAGACCTTTCCATTCACCATATAACATTTCATAATACTGGGTTAATCCAGAATTAGTTATAGCAGGATCCGGATTATTTAATGTATCTAATGCAAATTTAAACAGTTTTGCTCTAGCCCATGGGGTAGGAACGCCTGATATTAATGATGCAATTTTATCGGCATTAACATCATCAAGAATCTTGCCTGTTTGTATTCCTTGAATATATGATGACGCCATGTTTAGGTCATTCCATTTTCCAGAAGTACCAGTTGTTAGCGTTGTATAACTCTTTATTAATAATGCTTTTGACATAATTTGTGTTCTTATTTAATATTAAATATTTTACAAAGAGTTTCGTATGTTAATTTATAGAATCGCTCTCCTGTGTTTGTTATTGTAATAGGTGAACCGCTGTGGATCTCTTCGATAAATGATGTTTTAAATGTATCAAACTTAGACCCAAAGAAACCTGTCGAATATGCCCAGTCTTTTCCTATTCCTTCATTGCGATATAGATTTTTATTCCAATCATATTTCTTCAACTCTTTTAAGGAATGAAAAGAAAATAACTTTGGATTAAAAAGGAAACTATCACCACCGCCGGTTGAACGATGTATTTGTCTAATCCAGCCTTCTGCCAACTCATCATTTACATTACACACGTTAAATAGTCTAAAATATTTTTTAAGATATTCAACTTGATTGACGTCAATATCCTCGAATCCTATAATCTCCTCTTGGTTGCCACTTCTGACACTTTCTACAAAATCGATATTAGGATCATTGCATAAAAATGAAAAAGCGAGGAGCATCCCAAATTTCTTAGCAAAGTCTTTATCTAAGTTATCTATGTTACCAACAAAGTCTTTAAATTCTAGTTTCCCGTAATTATCAATAGAGCGATAAACATAATCTGTTTCTCCATTGTCTTTATTCGATTTAAGATGATTGAGATCTGTATTGAAAAAGTCGAGAGCAGCACATGCTGCTAACAATTCAATATAGTGGGAGTCATTTTTTTGATCTCCTCCTCCAGTTATTGTTTTTGTTATCTTGTCATTCTCTCGAACCATTGGATCCCAAGTCTGTCCATCTGTACCCATCATATAGAAACGTTGATAGGTGTTTCTTACAGTTGTGTCATCGTCATAGAACATCATTGCTACTTGAGAATTTAGAGCAAATTTATCACTTGTAGCAATAACCTTTTGATCTAGCAATTCATCAGAAGAGGGTGCTTTAAAACTGAAATATGCAGTAAGTAAAGTAGATGAAAAGTATGCACCTCTCAAAATGTTAGCGGCTCCATTACTTATGATTTCAGCGGCCTTAGATAGTGCTTGAGGAATTATTGGAATAGATGATGCTCCTGTACCCCCAAAGACAGAACCTAAGATAAATACTTTAGGAGTACCGCTAGTTGTTGCCTTTATCAGTTCTTGCAAGAAACTCTTTAACTCATTTCCAGATTTAGATTTTGCCGCTTCTACAATAGAGTGATACATCATCATAGAACCTAAATGAGTTTGAGCACGATATCCATGGCGAAGGTTGAAATGCTCAACATTATCAGTTAAAACTAAATCTGCTAAGTCTGCTTCTTCAGGATTGTTATATTTAGTGTTACCATAATTAAATACATCTTCAAAAGTACTCTTCTTCTCATAATTTGGACTGAACTCATAATATTTAATGTCCGCAGAGAAGAAAGTATCAGTTAAAGGCATTCTATTAGCTTTATCCAAATTCTTGGAATTTACATATGCTTCTTTAACTTCTTTAAGACGGGAGAAATTACCATTATTTTTATCGGTATCTAGCGCAAGAAGATGGATTGTTGTATCATCAAACATACCCATTGCACAAAGATGTATTAGAGATTCTATGCATCTCATGCCTGTTCCACCTATACCTAATACGAAATATTGTTTTGCCATGATTTCTTATTTTTTCTCTTTTCCTAAAATTGAGCCAAACTTAGAATGACGGAATACAAACATTATTATTACACCTACAATAGCATATCCTGTTATTGTTATTCCTAAGCATGTAAAATTCGTTCCGCTAAACATGCTCTTAAATCCAGCATTCACTATTCGTTGAGATACTAATAGGCCATTATATAAATAGAAACCTAAACTTGCTAATAAACCAATAACAATGTACCATATTCGTCTTTTAATAAAAGATCGGTCATTACCGCCTTGATAAGAAATAATATTAGAGCATATCCATGCTATTAATAATGCTATTAAAAACACGATTATCGCATAGACCATAGTTTCGTTTTGTAATTCTTTTAGTTGTGCTAAAGTTCTTATTTGATTCATGATATTGATTTATTAGTATTGATTACATTTTACGTAAATGGTATAAAAGGGAGTTTTACACACATGTTGCATGACAGCAGGGTCTGCTAAACATTGCTCAACACTCTTTTCAATCGAAACATTAGTTTGTCCAGGTTGACAATCTATAGAAGAAAACTCAAACATTTTAGAATATTGTTTAAATATATTCTTAACCTCTTTAATATTAAAATCTATCTTAAGGTAATTAAAAGGACTACCTGTCAGAACAGATTTTGGATCGTAGCCATTCAAGTCAAAATACACGTCGATATTACTATGACTTTTAAACTCTTTGTCATCTATGCACATAAATCTAGGGCATTCTTCAACAGAAGACAGAGTTGTTGCAATAGGTGTCTTGGAAAATTTATTACAATAAAAATCGTTATAGTCAGTATTAATATTGTAAATATTAACACCAATATTCTCGATTTTTAGAGCTCCAAAAGAATTCCTATCTAAACGAATGCCAGAGAATAGAGTATCGCCATTAGGTAGTGGCTCTCCTGTATTTTGATTAACAGCACTGACTATAATATTCTCAATGACCTTCCAATCTACTGACCAATCTTGTATTTCATACATCTCATTGCGTTTTACACTTGCAGATAATATTTCATTCGGGATAAACGAATCATTGGATTTTGTAACTTGTATGAATGGTCTTGATATTGACAAATGAAAAACATCTACGTTGGGATAATTCTGTAATTCTCCTGTCTGTGAAATTCTATTCCATATATTATTAGGAATCCTTGTATCTGTAAACAAAAAATAAAATCGCTTTTTATCGTAATTTTGTCCTTTATATGATTCTGTATAAGGTTCTGATATTATATAGACTTCATGTCCTTTAATAAGCCATGTTTTTAGGGCGTTGGTCATATATGGATTCGTAATATTTCCTGCAGCTATACTAGGCTCATAATATTCACCGTCTGTGACAAGAACACCTTCTGTATTGTCATTCGCTATTCTTTCTGCCGCTGTTTTTAGGTCTGCATAATTTACTTCTTTTATTGAACGTAGAAGTGTGTATGTGTTATCTACATCTTCTTCTACGATATCTTTCCCTTTTATTGAGAAATATTTTTTTGCAGCGCTTACTAAAGAAGGGGTTACAGCTCTTTGATAGAAATCTGAATATTGACCTAAAGCATTACAAGTTGAGTTATCAATATATAGTTTTAATTGGTTCTCACGTAAAATATCTTCTTCCTGAGAAAAATATTTATCATTAAATTCAGGTAAATACTTGGTATCCGCAGGAGTGTCTATACTACCGCAACACGATGATAGAATTGAAGAGCATAAAAAGACTCCACTCAATATATTTAATTTATAATCCATATTAGTTTCCTATATTTTATATACTTTTTCAGCTCATAATATGTTTATCTCCTTGAAAGAAAATAACCGTATCTGGAAATTAGTACATTATCGATGGATTTACTAAACAATCTCTTTCCCTTTCCAAATTCATGAAACAAAATTTCTTGCTTAATGTGCCTATATTCAGAAAAATGTGTAACTTTGCAAAATGAGGTGTATCTCTTTCAAGGAGAACCTTGTTTCCTCTAAACATCCAGATAACTATAAGTCTTTTAATATTTGTGCGTTAGCTTTATCTACAACGGAATTATCAAAAGAAGCCAAATAAATCTGCGTTGTCGTCTCCGAGTCGTGTCCCATACCCTCACTGATAACTGAAAGAGGGATTTTCTTGCTCTTGGCTATGCTTGCCCATGAATGGCGGGCAACATACATGGTTAAAGGTATCGGTATATTGATTCGTTTGGCTATTTCTTTCAGATGCTTGTTTACCCTAAAAAGGGTATTCTTGTATTGTCTTCGGCTCTCATCTGGGTATTTATGGATTGGCAATAGGTAAGGATTGCCTTGACTTACCTCATATTTTTCTACTATTTCCTCCATACATTGCTCCCATTTGATGAAAAGTTGCTGCTTTGTCTTTCGCCTGTGGTAAGTCAAGACACCGTTATTCAAGTCCTTTTTCTTCAGATATGCCATGTCTATGAATGACATTCCACGTGTATAGAATGAGAATAGGAACATATCACGGGCAAAATCCAAAGTCGGGTTCAAGGTTAAATCAAGATTCTTTATCTGTTTGATAGTTTTAAATGGAATGGCTCTCTTGATGGTCTTGCTTATTCCTGTATATACGTGCTTGAACGGAAAGCTCTGTGTTGTCAGTTCTTTTTCCACAGCACGATTATAAACGGCTCTCAATATGCGCATATAGAAAGAACTGCTATTGTCCGTAATACCTCTACCATGCAGATAAGCCTCATACAGCTGCATCAAGTCAGAGTCCACTTCATCAAACAGAAGGTCTTTGCCTTCCCTAAAAGCCATAAAGCTTTTGAGTGTGGCACTATATGTTTTCGATGTCCCATGCTTATCCATCTGTATTAATCTGGCAATAACACCACGCATAAAGTTGAAGAATGATTGGCCGTCCGCTTGCTTACAGAATGTGGATACAACATCATCAGCAGTATATTTCACTCGCTTATTATCCAACCGTGCTATAATATTTTCTAAGCGTTTAATGTCCCAGTCTATGCGCTCTTTGATTAATTTCAGTTTATTATAATGACTAATGAAAGGAAAAGTCAATGTGGCTGTCTTTTCGTTCCATTCATCAGCAAAAATGCGGTAATCCGTCTTAATCTGACGGATTACACGATTCTGAATCACTTGATAATAGACTGTTCCTTCCTTTCCCTCTTGGGTGGACGGACGGTATTTTACTTTTATTGATGCCATTTCTATTATTTATGGTTTTTGTTTTCCTGTAATCTCACTTGTATCAGGCTGTCTGTAGTAGCTTTAAGAGAGGAATTAAAGGTAACTTCTATTAATCCATGAGTCCACTTTAAAAATTAGTAAAAATCGTAGCGCATAGGATATAGAAGAGTA
>JAVVVP010000002.1:0-97617 GCA_036652575.1 Bacteroidaceae bacterium | reverse complement strand
CATCTAATGAAAAAAACAATCTATTGAGACGAGTCGTTTTAGAGACTGATTTTTCCGTTAGATAGACTGTAGGAGCATTTATAAGACATCTCTGGCAAACAAAAATGCGAAGAGAAGAACCCCTATTAGGAGCACAAACCAATATTAAACGGTTAAACGGTATACAATGTAGAAGAAAATTATTACTTTTGTAGCTAATAAAAGCAAAAGTAATTGGAATATGATACAATCAATGACTGGATACGGAAAGGCTGATGCCGTGTTCGAAGAAAAAAAAATACACGCCGAAATAAAATCTCTCAATAGTAAAAACCTAGACCTATCCACTCGCATCGCACCTGTATACCGCGAAAAAGAAATGGAGATACGTGCTACCATTGCGAAAACACTAGAACGAGGAAAAGTAGAATTCAATATTTGGGTTGAAAGCTCAGAAAATCAAACAGCACAATCTATACATGGAGCGGCCATCAATGGTTACATAGCTCAAATTAAAACTTTAAGTGCAGAAAAAGGAATTGCAGAGCCCGCTGATTGGTGGACCGTCTTAACCCGTATGCCCGATATTACCGCAAAGCCAAATACAGAGGAATTATCAGAGAAAGAATGGGCTGTAGCAGCTAAAACAATAGACAAAGCAATAGATAATTTAGTGAATTTCAGAAAGCAAGAAGGCGCAGCACTTGCACAAAAATTCGAAGGGAACATAGAACGTATTACTAATTTACTCTTTAGTATAGAACCTTTTGAAAAACAGAGAGTAGAAAAAATACGTCGACGCATAACGGATAGCTTAGAAGCAATGCATGAAGTAGAATATGATAAGAACAGACTAGAACAAGAACTGATTTACTACATTGAGAAACTCGACATTAACGAAGAAAAGCAGCGGCTTACAAACCACCTTAAATATTTCTGTGAAACAATGAAAGAGGGACACGGTCAAGGTAAAAAACTTGGATTTATAGCACAAGAAATGGGACGCGAAATCAACACGACAGGAAGCAAAAGCAACTTAGCAGAAATGCAAAACATTGTCGTTAAAATGAAAGACGAACTGGAACAAATAAAAGAACAAGTACTCAACGTAATGTAAACCTACAAAAGTATGGAAAAAGGTAAGATGATTATATTCTCTGCCCCTAGTGGCAGCGGCAAAAGCACACTTATAAACTACCTGATGGGACAAGATTTAAATCTGAAGTTTTCGATAAGCGCAACAAGTCGCCCACCACGAGGTACAGAGCAACATGGCGTAGAATACTTTTTTTTATCTCCTGATGAATTTCGGCAAAAAATCAAAAACAATGATTTCTTAGAATATGAAGAGGTTTATAAAGATCGCTTCTATGGTACACTCAAGAAACAGGTTGAGGAACAAACATTAAAAGGCGAAAATGTAGTGTTCGATGTTGATGTTCTTGGAGGTTGTAACATCAAGAACTTTTATAGAGACAACGCGTTATCTATCTTCATTAAGCCACCAACCGTTGAAGCTCTTAAGACTCGTCTACAAGGGCGAGGTACCGACAGCTCAGAAATAATAGCCCAACGCATCGCACGTGCTGAATACGAATTGTCCTTTGCTTCAAAGTTCGATACTATTATTATAAACGACAATTTAGAACAAGCTAAAATAGATATTCTCACAACGGTAAAAAACTTTTTAAGAAAATAGAAAGATGAAAATAGGAATCTTTGGCGGTTCATTCAATCCAATCCACAACGGACATATTGCACTTGCCAATGAACTATGTAGTCGTGGTGAAATAGATAAAATATGGCTACTTGTATCGCCTCAAAATCCGCTTAAAAACAAAGAAGATCTTATGCCAGAACAAGATCGACTGATGATGGTAGAACTTGCAACAAAAGAGTATCCTAAACTTTGCGCTTCCAACTTTGAATTTCAATTACCAAGACCCTCCTTTATGGTTCACACCTTGGAAGCATTACGCAAAGCCTATCCAAACCATCAATTTATCTTAATAATAGGAGCCGATAATTGGTTAACCTTCAACCATTGGTTTCAACCCGAAGAAATCAGACGACATCATCACATTATTGTATACCCTCGAAAAGGTTACGATATCAACCAAGCACAATTGCCACATGGTGTAAGCCTCGTCAATACACCACTTTTTCCTATTAGTTCCACAGATATTCGCCGAAAGCTAAAAAGAAAAGAAGCTGTTCGTACATGGCTCAACCCAAAGGTAGAAGCGTATATAAAAGAAAAAGGATTTTTTTAATTATATAGGATTACGATTCTTCGCTATAAGTACCGTTGCATACGCAGACATTCCTTCTTCACGCCCTGTAAAACCAAGCTTCTCTGTAGTTGTAGCTTTAATTGAAACGCAATCTATCTCTACTTCCATAAGTTCAGCTAGACACTTTTTCATAAGCGGTATAGACTCTTTCAGTTTAGGACGTTCTGCACAAATCGTAGCATCAACATTTCCAACTTCATAGCCCTTTGTTGCAATAAGAGTAACCGTAGATCGCAACAGTATCTTACTATCCACATTATGATACGTTTCATCTGTATCAGGAAAATGATAGCCAATATCACGCATATTTGCAGCACCAAGCAACGCATCACAAATAGCATGAATAAGCACATCGGCATCACTATGTCCTAGCAATCCGAGTGAATGCTCAAGACGGACACCTCCCAACCAAAGTTCACGCTCAGGTACAAGACGGTGAACATCATAACCAAAACCAACACGAATATTTATAGCCATATATAGTTAACGTCCTCTATGAAATAAATCTTTAATACCATCAAAATCAAAAGAAAGCGATACGCGAAGAGTTTGATCTAACGGGTTTGTTGCCGCAGTAGAAATGACATATCCACAATCGAGCGAAAAGACATTCATCTTAAAACCAGCTCCTACGGTAAAATATTTTCTATTTCCTTTACTCGCAGCCTCGTGATGATAGCCACCACGAAGGATGAATTTATCATTATATGTATATTCGGCACCAATACTCCACTGTATTTCTTCCAATTCTTCCTTAAAACCACCTGGCGCATCCCCAAAACTTTTAAACATACCAGAGATAGAAGATATATTGTAGTAATTTTCTTCGAGATATTGCTGATAACTTTCGCTCTGAACTTGATCTGTAGGTATGCCTTGTGATTTTGCATATTGTTCCTCTGTTGGCATAGTCGGTACAAGTAATTTATTAATATCGGCACAAATAGAAAAACGATTATACTCATTTAGCGGAATCATATAGTTAAAACCTAAACGCAAATTGGTTGGTAAAAAATAGGAGTAATCATCACCATAATTAATCTTTGTACCAATATTACTCAACTGCAACCCAATACCCAATTGACACTCACGCCCCCCCATCATAACATACTTATTATAATAACCTGCTATATCAGCGGCAAAGGCAGATCCTGGTTTACTACTATCATCCGCTTTTCCAGAAAGATCAGAATAGATATAACGAAGCGTTACAGCTGCGGAGAACTGTTCACTAAGCATACGAGAGTAAGCAACATCTACGGCCATTTCGTAAGGCTTAATCGTAGAAGTTTGATCTGCTCCTTCCGTATAATTGGTCATCACTTCACCTAGTGAAAAATAACGTAATGAGCCGCTCACGGCTTGATAATCTCCAATACGCATATATCCAGAAAGATATGCAAGATTGATGTCATTTACAAGCGAACGAAGCCAAGGAGTATAATTAAGAGCGGCTCCTGCTTTGCTGATACAAAAAGGGTATTTAGCAGCATTCCAAACTTGTGAATTAATATCAGGATCTGTTGCAGCTCCAATGTCACCGATACCTCCAGCTCGAGCATCAGCCCCGATAGACAAAGAGGTTACGGCTGTTTGAACAGGATTAAACTTACTTTTTATATCTTCTGCCTGCATCACGGTTACGCCCATAAGCATCGCACATAGTAATATATTTCTTTTCTTCATATTGATTCTATTAGCTGACTGTATAAACTACGAGTTGCTTTATTTATTGTTTAAAATAATGATTTTCTTTGTTTTTGTACTCTCTTTACTTCCTTTTGAGGATATTCCAGCTTTAAATAAATAAAGTCCACTTGGAAGTAAAGCTCCTGTATTGGAGGTTAAATCCCATTTGATTGAATAATATCCCGATAACGACAAGCCTGTTTCAGCGTAAGTCCATACTTCTCTTCCATATAAATCATAGACTTTCAAACTAAACGTCATTTCCGTATCGAGTCGATCAACACTAACGATAAAATCAGTTGAAGTGCGTGCTGGATTTGCAGTACAAGACACATCAAGTAATGAAGGTCGTAGCCCTTCATTCACCCTAAAGTTAAGCACGGTGCTTGAAGAATTATTCTTTACGTCCCAAGCGCGGAAATACAAGCGATGTGCCCCATCTTTAAGTGGAGGTATAGCAAAACGAACAGATCCTTTTGTATAACTACCAAAATCATTCTCAAAATAATCATTGAGCACATAACTCGTCTCTTCTTTCCCATCAATGATTAGTTCAAGATTATGTCCAACGCCATTACCTGTCGCATTGATACCATCGGAATCATCAAGTTGCGCTACAAAAAATGGAGTTTCATTCACTCTTCCCCCATCTTGAAATTCTGGCGTATTTAAGTACACAAACATTTTAGGTCCTATACTATCATTCTTTATTTCTTCTAAAGTTCCTCCAATTATAAAATTGGAACATGAACCATTTGCTTCTATTTGTTTGTCTGCAGATAGGGCATATAAATTAAGTAAACCAGACTCACCTGAATAACTGATATCTAAAGGAATCGGAAACTCTATGGAAAAACGTCCCTTACGAACGACATCTGATCCCTCGTATAAAGATTTTGTACGCTCCATATAAGAATACGGCTTTATATCATCTCCTGCATTGTTGTAACAGACTATTTTTTCCTCTGAATCCATCATGGTCGTCTTTATCGTCCCTTTAAAATCCTCTACTTTATTTCCTTTTGTATCTACAATATATCCAGCGACCTTTGCAATACTACCCGCTTTCATTTGTTCTTTCTTTCCAGAGGTTAAGAAGTTCCCATTAAGGCTATCTACAACGATTTTATACGTTGGGGCAGCAAGAACCAATGCCGGATCTCCTATTAAAGCATACTTTAATTTATTTACCGAGTTATCTTCCATTGTTTCATCTGCTGGTGGCGTAATAAGCGATACCTTTGTCAATCTAACCGCATCGCCAATTGTGTATCGCTTTCCTTCTTTATCCGAATCAAAGACATAGCGCATAAAGTAAGAATTTATATAACGATTAGGGGTAGAATAAACGGCCCGCGCCGCGCTAAAGAAACCGATTGCTGCACCTTTTTTATTATACATACCTTCCTCCCCTATCGTTTTTTCTTGTGAATCAAACGGTGTTATTTCACATGATGCAACCACCCATAAAGGTAATCTTGGTGCCGAATAGGCTTCAAAATCTTTCAACGTAATCACTTGCTCGTGACTTATTTGATAAGGAGATCCGTGTCCACAATAGTTCATCACAAGTGCGCCCCTATTCATTATTCTTTTTACACTCGTCTCGGCTCCTGGATAAGTATTTCCTGTAGCGGTAGTTTCTCTCTTATAGGAATCCCAATAAATTCGTTTTACCATTAACTCAGAGTTCGCAGCCTGAATCCGTTTCGCAACAAACTCAGCATCGTTCATGTGTTGATTACTATTCCCGTCATCTGCAAGCATACAAACCGTATTTTTCCAAGCGCCTGCTTCATCATTATTCATATAGGCAATAACTTTATCAACAAGTGTTTTGGCTTGTTCTATAGTACGCACAGGAAAGCGTCCAATGCCTAGATCGACTTTCCCTTTCACCAAATTTCCACCTTCTCCATCATCAAGCAGTCCAAAGTAATCATCGGTTACGTAACTATCCACCTCATCGGTTGAATTAAAGGACTCATAACTCAATAAGAAATTCTTAGCATCATATCCCTTCCAATCACTAGTAAGCATTCTATTATCCCAAGCACAATCTCCAAACAAGAGTAAATAACGAGGCATATCGGCTTCTGTAGTAGCACGATCGTAAAGCATTTTAAGATAACGACGATAGGCTGTGGCATCAGGGGTTCCAGAAGAAAATTCATTATATATTTCGTTAGCACGAACAACCTTTACCCGCAGCCCTTGTTTCTCTTTATGCAAATTTGCTAATCTTTGAGCTTGTGCTTCAAAGTTTCCCGATTCTGGTATAATTATCACCATATCCTGAACTGTATCGGCATGAAGATTTTGATTTGCTATTGTTTCTACGTATGTCGGTACAGGGTATGCGGCTGTCACGTCTAAAGCAACATACATTTGCGTCGCATCATTCACCACGGCTCCATAAGTTGTTCCAGACAAGCTACCCGAAACTTCCGTTGTCACATCACCAGCTTTACCAATTCGCCAAATGCGAGTATTGGAATTTGCATGCGACACATTAAAACGCGTTCTACCTACTTGGTAATGACTAAATAGAAGCGATGTGCTTTGTAAATTAAGCTTACGCATATAATTTATGCGAATATAATCCAAACGCGCATTTCGTCCAGAAGTCGTCGTAATCGTAAAATTATTAGCATCCTTCATATTTTTAGTAACAAAAGTACGATTCGCTTGCATCGCCTTTGCATACGTTGTATTACCCATTAAATCAAGCGATCCAAGAGAATTACTGTTGACGTTTATAGAAACATTTGTACGAGCAATATTACTTGCTGTAAAGGATATTGTTACAGTTGCATTCTGTTCACTTACATCAACATCTGGCGTAGCGATAGAAAACGTCTTTTGGTTCCCTGCAATAAAATCATAGTCATCATAAAACTGACTACCACCAGAATACCAGCTAAAAGCATCTTTTTCGTATACAAGACGTTCTGGAAAAATAGAAACATCCGTTGTTTGTGCCGTAACATCGAGTATTTTATCCTTAGGGAAAGCCATAGGGTTCTCGCCTTCCGTGACAAAATAATAAGAATACTGAGAATAATGATTATTCATATGAGTCGACTGATAAGAACTGGTTGAACTCGACCAATTCCAAGCACTCCACTTAACCGTTCCATTCGCATAGAATAATAAAGAATTATCTCTACGATAAAGTGGTACTTCCACAAGATCATCATAATCAGGAGTAGAGCCATTATTGATTACTTCATTCTGAATAAGCCCACCATAACCATAAACCTTTACTTTATTTATATTTGCAAAACCCATAGATTGCAAAGCAGAAGTTGTCAACTGATAGATTCCACTATCTTTTACTTTTATTTTTGTCCACTTTCCAGAAGACAATACAGATTTTTTAGCGTAAGAAGATACCGAGACCTCCCCCATTCGCTTCGCAAAATTTGCAACAATTGGAACAAGATTTATTTTACAACTAATCAATTTCAGATACTTTCCATCTTTAATAATAAGTGGAAGGATCGCGACATCCATCTGACGTTGCTTTCTTGAAATACCTATAGAACTTACTACTTGTACCGTGTCTACAAGATGACACTTCATACGCTTTACCTTCGCGATTTCCTCTTTCGTTAAAGCTCCATATTCAGGATATTCCACGCGTACAATATACTCCTTGTTATTTTCTAATGAGAATTGCTGAGTATAGTAAGGAACTATGCTATCTATACTCAATTCATTCCAATTGAGACGAGTAAACTCATCAGCTTGTACCGTAGCTATATTTAGCCCTAAGAGCAACAGTAGTAGTTTAAAAATCCGCATCTTTCAGTTTTATCTAATATTAAAATCTAACAACCTATCATTTCCCAAATAGCCTTCTAAATGTTGACCTATCTGCACAGGTCCGACACCTACGGGTGTACCTGTAAAGAGTAAATCGCCTTGTCGTAATGTAAAATAACGACTCGCATAAGCTATTATTTCATCTACCGTATATAACATATCGCGAGAACAACCTTCTTGCACCATTTTTCCGTCTATTTCAAGATGGAAGTGTTCTTCCTGGATATTTCGTCCCTCTATACTTACAAAACGTCCTACAGCAGCCGATCCATCGAAACTTTTACATAATTCCCACGGCAGCCCTTCCGTACGCAAACGTTCCTGTACATCACGGGCTGTAAAGTCTACACCAACTGTAATAGCATCATAATATCGATGAGCAAATCTCTGCGAAATACTTTTGCCTAATCTGCAAATCCGAATGACTAGCTCCGTTTCATAATCACAACGATTTGTAAAATCGGGTATAAAGAAGGGCTTTCCATCTTTAAGCAAGGCAGAATCGGCTTTCATAAAAAGCACAGGCTCTTTTGGTTTAATAAACGGACAATCAAGCTCTTTATTGTGTTGAGCGTAGTTCATTCCTACAGCTAATATCTTCATTATATTGTTTTTTAGATAGAAATAGGCATCACTAAGTAAGCATCTCTATTTGAATATTCCGCAAATATACAAAAAAAAGCACGAAATAGAAAGAGAGAAGTGCTATATAATATAACACTTCTCTCTTTATAGACTCTGTGAGATTTTACTTATTTCACCTGATTAAGAATAGCTTTAAATGCTTCTGGATTATTGATAGCTAAATCGGCAAGAACTTTGCGATTGATTTCTATTCCAGCTTTATGAAGAGCACCCATCAATTGAGAATAAGAAAGACCCTCCAAACGAGCTGCCGCATTGATACGTTGAATCCACAATGCGCGGAATGTACGTTTTTTATTACGACGGTCGCGGAACGCGTATGTCAAACCTTTTTCCCAAGTGTTTTTTGCTACGGTCCATACGTTTTTACGCGCACCATAATAGCCACGGGTTAACCCTAATATTTTCTTTCTTTTTGCTCTTGAAGCGACGTGATTTACTGATCTTGGCATAACTTTTAATCATTTTGAATGTTAGCGTCGTTTTTCGTAAACGAACTTTTGGGCTGAACATTCGGTTTATACTTTAATAATTTGTGCTTAATTGAAAACTTAACGTAAACAAAGTAACTGACGTACTTCCTTTATATCTACACCTGATACAAGTCCTGTGTGGCATAGATTTCTTTTTTGCTTTTTAGTCTTTTTCGTTAGAATGTGACTGTGAAAAGCATGTTTTCTCTTAATTTTACCTGTTCCGGTAAGAGCGAATCTTTTTTTTGCACCGGAATTAGTCTTAACTTTTGGCATTTTCTTATTATTTAATGAATTATTAATAGTGAGTGGCAACGTGATACCAATACGCTACACACATCTTTTAGTCTTCACCTTCTATTTTTGGTCCGCTATATTCCTTTGGCCTTTTAGCTTGCAGACTTGCTTTTTCTGTTTTATCGGTTGCTTCATCTTCAACAAGAGTTGATTTTGGCATGGATGATTTTGACAATGTGTTAGATGCTGTTTCTACTTTTTTTGCTACTGGAGCTTTTTTAGGTGCTAGAAACAAAATCATTCTTTTACCCTCTAGTACGGGCATACTTTCCACTTTACCAAAATCCTCGAGATCGTTTGCAAAGCGTAATAACAACACTTCCCCTTGTTCTTTGAACAAAATACTACGTCCACGGAAAAACACATAAGCTTTTACTTTATCGCCTTCTGATAAGAATTCTTTTGCGTGTTTTAGCTTAAACTGATAGTCATGATCGTCAGTCTGTGGTCCAAATCTTATTTCCTTCACTTCAACTTTCACCTGTTTCGCTTTAAGCTCTTTTTGGCGTTTTTTCTGTTGATATAGGAATTTAGAGTAATCAATGAGTTTACATACAGGCGGTACAGCATTCGGAGAAATTTCTACGAGGTCTAACCCTTTTTCTTCCGCTAACAGAATTGCTTTGTAAGTGGGTATTACTACTGGCTCAGCATTATTATTGTCGCTTACTAGACGCACTTCTTTAGCACGTATGTGATCATTTATGCGATACAGTTGTTTTATTTTGTCGTTCTTCATTCAGATATTATCGTCTGTAATCTATTTGTTTTTACTCTATTTGTTTTGTTTTCCGTTTCTAATCGGGTGCAAATTTAATACTTATTTGTCATTTCAAGAACTTCTTGATTGATTTTCTTTGCGAAGTCTTCAAATTTTATTGTTCCTTGATCACCTTCTCCTTGTTTTCTTATTGAAACCGTACCTTCTGCGGCTTCTTTTTCACCTACAATTAACAAATAAGGTATGTGCTTCATTTCGTTATCGCGTATTTTACGACCTATCTTTTCATTTCGATCATCTACGACAGCACGAACATCTACTTCATCGAAATATTTGCGCAACTTATCTGCATAGTCATTAAACTTCTCAGATATTGGAAGTATGGCTACTTGATCTGGAGTCAGCCAGAGAGGAAAGTGTCCACAAGTGTGTTCTATCAATACAGCTACAAAACGTTCCATGGATCCAAATGGCGCACGATGCACCATCACTGGACGATGCTTCTGATTATCAGATCCCATATATTCCAAATTGAAACGTTCTGGCAAATTATAATCAACCTGAATCGTTCCAAGCTGCCAACGTCTTCCTATTGCATCTTTAACCATAAAATCAAGCTTCGGTCCATAAAAAGCGGCTTCTCCATATTCTATTTTGGCTGACAATCCTTTTTCACGACAAGCTTCTATGATTGCACTTTCGGCTTTTTCCCAATTTTCATCTGTTCCTATGTATTTCTCACGATTTATTTTATCACGCAAAGAGATTTGCGCCTCAAAATTTTCAAAATCAAGAGCTTTGAAGATAATCATAATGATGTCCATAACACGTAGGAACTCTTCTTTTACTTGGTCAGGACGACAGAATATATGAGCATCGTCTTGTGTAAATGAACGTACGCGTGTTAAACCATGAAGTTCACCACTCTGTTCATAACGATACACGGTACCAAATTCAGCGAGACGTAGAGGTAAATCTTTGTAAGAACGTGGCTTCCATGCATATATTTCGCAATGATGAGGACAATTCATCGGCTTTAAGATATACTCTTCTCCTTCCTCTGGAGTATGAATTGGCTGAAAAGAATCTTTACCATATTTCGCATAATGACCCGATGTAACATATAAATTTTTATTACCTATATGTGGTGTCATTACTTGTTGGTATCCGAATCGTTTTTGTATTTTCTTCAAAAAATCTTCAAGACGCAAACGAAGTGCGGTACCTCGAGGCAGCCACATTGGCAACCCCTTACCTACACGTTCTGAAAACATAAAGAGCTCCATCTCTTTACCTATTTTACGATGGTCACGTTTCTTTGCTTCTTCCATAAGAGCCAAATACTCATCTAATAATTTCTTCTTAGGAAAAGAGATACCGTAAACACGAGTCATTTGCGGACGTTTGTCATCTCCGCGCCAGAACGCAGCCGACACAGCCGTAACCTTAACCGCCTTAATGGGGGCGGTACTTACCAAATGAGGACCACGACACAAGTCTGTATAAGCGCCTTGCGTATAAGTTGTTATCTTACCATCTTCAAGTTCTGCGATGAGCTCATTTTTATAGGTCTGGCCTTTATCACCGAACAAATTCAGAGCATCTGTTTTTGAAATTTCGCAACGAACAAGTTGTTCCTTTCGCTGCACAAGCTCCATCATTTTCTTTTCTATTTCAACAAACGTTGCTTCCTTTATGCTTACGCCTGCGGGAGGCATAATATCATAATAAAAGCCATTTTCTATGGCAGGGCCGATACCGAATTGTGTACCTGGATACATTTCTTGCAAAGCTTCGGCCATAAGGTGAGCAGATGTATGCCAAAAAGCATGTTTTGCCTCTGCATCCTCCCATTTAAATAACTTTATTTTGGCATCTTCATTTATGGGGCGATTAAGCTCTACAATTTCATCATTTATGCTACAAGATAGCACATCTTGCGCCAAACGTGAAGAGATACTTTCTGCCACTTGAAAACCCGTTACGCCTGCTTCGTATTCACGAACAGAACCGTCTGGAAACGTTATCTTTATCATTGTTTTTTACTTTGCATTTTATAATCAACTGCAAAAATACTTCTTTTTTTTTACGTAGGCGAACTATAATAGGAAAATATATCACGAACTCAAAATGAAGCTCTTTTCACCTTTAAAAAGGTTGACTACCTGTATTAAGATTCGAGCGCGATGGAAAAGAAAAAGGAACACGCTCGAATTAAAAATCAACCGCGCTCGAATTTTATGAGAAAAAGAGAACGCCAGAAATTATTCAATGAATATAGGGATAAATTGTTTCGTTGTGATTATCTTTGCAGTATGCATAAAGATTTTTATCATACCATATCCTCTCCATCTGAAGGTATTTACACAGAGAAGCGCAGTAAATTTTTAGCTTTCGCATTTCCTGTTTTTTCGACAGAGGATGTTAAACAGATCGTTGAAACACATCAAAAGAAATACTACGATGCTCGACATGTTTGTTATGCTTATATTATTGGCGCTGAAAAACTTATATTTAGAGCAAATGACAACGGAGAACCATCTGGAACAGCGGGGAAACCAATACTTGGACAGATAAATTCGAACGAGCTAACAAATATACTCATCCTTGTTGTACGGTATTTTGGAGGTATAAAGTTAGGGACGAGTGGCTTGGCGATGGCTTACCGTCGTGCTGCTGCCGAAGCCATTGCAAATGCCACTATTATAGAGCGCACAATTGATGAAAACATTCATATTACATTCAATTATTTTCAAATAAATGATGTTATGAAAATTATTAAAGATTCAAAGGTTCAAATGATAGATCAAACGTTCGAGATGAATTGCACGATGACCTTGCGCATACGTAAATCGCTTTTATTGGAGTTGTGTTTGAAACTTAAAAAAATAGAATCTCTCCGTTTCGACGAAGATCGTAACCTTTAAACCTAAAAAATGCTCCATTTTCAGAAAGAGAGGAAGTAGTTATAATCAGAATAAAATTTTCTTCAAAATAGACAAGATTACTTCTTGTCAACTCCTTTTTTATTCGTAATTTTACCCGCAATATAAAAACAAACTATACAAATGAGCGACGGAAACTTTAATAAAGCACTACTACCTCACACAAACTATCAAAGTGGCATTAGAGCAGGTAAGGCTATGATGCGCAAACTAGCCATAGAGTCTTTCGAAAAAGTTCTTGCAGATTATGCTTTAACGACCACGGAAGAAGACTATAAAGAGCTATTTCTCAGCTTTAAAAAGAGGTTAGATAAATAATAAAAATACGAAAACAACGTAAAAGATGAAACGACTTTTATTAATAGCGCTACTATCAACAATGTTGATAGTTCCGATACAAGCAGAAAACAAGACAAGCAGTACAAAATCGGAAACCACAATAAGCAAAAAAGCACCACCACTAAAGAAGGGGCTCTTTTTCGTAGAAAAGAAAGAGAAAGATTGGTTTTTAGAAATACCAGATTCTATCGTTGGCAGACTTATCTTAAGCGTTACTCGATACACGGCAACACCTACCCAAACAGGAATTTACGGAGGGGAAATGAATAGTCAACAAACTGTATATTGGGAAAAAGCATCTGGTAACCGATTGTTGCTGCGTTCTAAGTTACTTTATAGTAAAGCTGATTCTACGGACAACATAAACAAAGCTGTATCCATCAGCAACGAAGATCCCATTATTGGAGCTTTTAAGATAGAAAAATGTGATAGTAATCGATATCGTATCAATGTGACGAACTTCTTTATAGACGATAATACCTTTTCACTACGCAACAATATAAAGTCGCGTTACGGGATAAGTCATCAAAAAAACGATGTTTCATTTATTGATACGATCAAAACATTCCCTATCAACACCGAAATTCGCACAATACGTACTTATGCAAGCAATGGATACAGCACACCTGCTGCCTATACTACGGGAAATATAACGTTTGGTTTAAACACCTCGTTTGTGCTCCTTCCGAAAGAACCGATGCTGGCTCGCATCTTTGATCAACGTGTAGGTTACTTTGCCGATTCCTACGATGTCTTTTCAGACGATCAACAGCAAGTTTCTTCTAAAACGTTTATCACTCGTTGGAGGCTAGAGCCCAAAAGTGAAGATAGAGAAAAAATGAAGAAAGGCGAACTTGTAGAGCCTCAAAAACCGATCGTTTTTTATATCGATCCAGCAACACCTAAACAATGGAAAAAATATTTGATACAAGGCGTAAACGACTGGCAAGTAGCCTTTGAAAAAGCGGGATTTAAGAATGCGATCATGGCGAAAGAATGGCCTGAAAACGATTCCACAATGAGTATGGAAGATGCTCGATATTCTGTTATTCGTTATTTGGCTTCTAACATCTCCAATGCTTACGGGCCGCAAGTACACGACCCACGTAGCGGTGAAATAATAGAAAGCCATATCGGTTGGTACCACAACGTTATGGACCTCCTTCATCGTTGGTATATGATACAAGCTGGCACATTAGACCCTCGGGCTCGCACCATGAAATACGATGAAGCACTAATGGGTGAATTGATACGCTTCGTTTCTAGTCACGAAGTGGGACACACACTTGGCTTGCGTCATAATTTTGGAGCTAGTAGCCTTTCGCCTGTAGACAGCTTACGCAATAAGCAATGGGTTGAAAAATATGGTCATACCGCCTCCATTATGGACTATGCACGTTTCAATTATGTAGCGCAGCCAGAAGACAACATCAGTACAGCTGGCATATTTCCTCGCATCAACGACTACGATCTTTGGGCTATAGAATGGGGGTATCGCCCAACTTGGAATTCCACGGATTCGGAAAGCGACCGATATGAAATGGATTTGCTGACAAAAGAACGTACAAAAAACAAACCTCGTCTATGGTTTGGAGATGGGGAAACCAATCCTTTCTCTGATCCTCGATGCCAGACAGAAGATCTTGGTGACAATTCGATGAAAGCTAGTAACTATGGGATTCTAAACCTTAAACGTATCATCCGTGTACTACCTCAGTGGACTTATTGGGGAAATGACATCAATGGTGATAATTTAAAAAAAGCTTACTCAGGAGTTGTCGGACAATTCCAACGCTACATAGGGCATGTTATTCAAAACATAGGAGGTACATTCACTAATTATAAAACGATAGACGAGCCTGGATCTATTTACACGCCCGAATCCAAAGCTCAACAAAAAGACGCACTCTCTTGGCTCAACACACAGGTATTCAACGAGCCATCATGGATTATTAATGTTCCATATATAAATCGTATCACACCTAAACAGCAAGATATAACGACACGCATTGGCGAAACTACCGTTGACAGACTTAGTGATGCGTCCTTTATCTGCAAATTAGTAGAAACCTATAAAGCCTCAGAATATTTGTCCGACCTTACTAAAATGCTGTTCAAAGAAACACAATCGAACACAAAAGTATCCACTTATCGTCGAAGCTTGCAACGACGCTATACGCTAAACTTGGTAGAACTGTACAAAAACTATCCGCCAATCATTGATGAACGTGCAGCCGTACTAAGTATGCTCAAAAAAATACTCTTGACATCAAAAGTCTCCGCAACAAAAATGCGCGATGAAGCTTCAAAGGTACACTTTAGTGAAATTGCGGATTACATAGAAAAAGCACTTAACGATCCATCTAAAAAATAAAATAAGACTGTAAAAGCGTAACTTGCAATAAATACAGAATATCAGATGTTATGAAAGAAACAACGTATTTTCCAATCGAAGAGAGGCGGCAAATCGTTAGTCTGTATACAAAATTACGAAGACTAACGCCTGAAACATTTATAGATCATAAATATTATGATCTAAAAAGCTATATAGAACAAGCGATAAGCGAAGAACCCCTTCAACCTGATTTATTCGGATTTAATTCCATTATAACATCATTAGAAGGAGCTTTAATAGCTGTAAACGAAATTGGAATAAAAGGATCTGCCATCACTGCGTGGTTACTTCAAGTAGCAACAAAAGAAAATAGAATAGAAAACATTGCACACCTTTTCGGACAAGATGTCTATTCCATTTTACACGGACTAAATCGCATTGGTGAATTATATGCCAAAAGCCCAAGCATTAAAAGTGAGAATTTCAGAAATCTATTAGTATCATTTGCCGAAGATATGCGAGTGATACTCCTTATTATCGCCGACCGCGTAGCTTTAATGAGACGTATTAAAGACTCCACAGAAGTTGATGCACGCTATCGTGCAGCTGAAGAAGCCGCCTACTTATATGCCCCCCTTAGTCACAAACTAGGTTTATACAAACTCAAAAGTGAATTAGAGGATTTATCCCTCAAATATATGGAACATGATGCGTACTACCATATTAAAGAGAAATTAAACGCGACAAAGAAAGCACGCAACGAATACATAGAACGCTTTATTTCCCCCGTAAATCAACATCTT
Organism: Bacteroidaceae bacterium; assembly: GCA_036652575.1. Lineage (GTDB taxonomy): Bacteria > Bacteroidota > Bacteroidia > Bacteroidales > Bacteroidaceae > Alloprevotella. Next base: position 81,269 of record JAVVVP010000002.1, on the reverse strand, counting down.
TCTGAAGCTGGGCTCAAGTTCCACATCAAAGGACGTACAAAAAGTATTCACTCTATTTGGCAGAAGATGAAGAAGCAGCAATGTTCTTTTGATGGGGTTTACGACTTATTTGCAATTCGTATAATACTCGATTCCAAAGAAAAGCGAGAGAAACAAGATTGTTGGCAGGCATACAGTATTGTAACCGATATGTATCAGCCCAACCCGAAACGATTAAGAGATTGGTTGTCTATTCCAAAGAGCAATGGGTATGAAAGCCTACATATAACAGTTCTCGGCCCTGAAAAGAAATGGGTGGAAGTACAAATACGGACTCAACGGATGGACGAAATTGCAGAACACGGACTTGCTGCACATTGGCGTTACAAAGGTGTAAAAAGTTCGGAAACAGGGATTGAAGATTGGCTTGCAAACATTCGTGGCGCATTAGAAAACAATGATGACCTAAAACTTATGGATCAGTTCAAAACGGATCTGTATGAAGATGAATTATATGTATTTACCCCTAAAGGAGACTTATTTAAGTTAGCGAAAGGAGCAACCGTTCTCGACTTTGCTTATCATATACATTCCAATATAGGAAATAAATGTATAGGGGCTATGGTGAATGACAAAAATGTAAGCCTTCGCTACGAACTTGCGAGTGGAGACTCTGTCGTGGTGCTCACTGCAAACAACCAGAATCCCAAACCAGATTGGTTAAACATCGTAAAGACAAGTCGTGCAAAAAGCAAAATACGTCAAGCGATTAAGGAAGTTCAAGTCAAAGAAGTAAGTTTTGCCAAAGAGCAACTTGAACGGAAATTCAAAAATAGAAAGATAGAATTAGACGAAAGTACACTCAATCATTTGGTAAAAAAGCTAGGTTTTAAAGAACAAAGTGATTTTTTTCGGAACATCGGTAACGAAACGCTTGACATCAACGAAGTAATAGAAACCTATCTATACCTCTATAAGAAAGAAACGAATCAATTAGAACGAGCAACAATTATAAGTGCCGAAAATTATAATCTATCTACCGAAGACGAACGCAGAACAACCGAAGACAATGATGTCTTAGTAATTGATCAAAGTCTTAAAGACATCGACTACAGTCTTGCCAAATGTTGTCATCCTATATACGGGGATGATGTCTTTGGTTTTGTAACCGTAAGTGGCGGTATCAAGATACATCGCCATTCATGTCCCAATGCACCTGCCTTACGCGAACGGTTTAGTTATCGTATGGTGAAGGCCAAATGGGCTGGAAAGGGAACAAATAGTAATTACCCTATTATGTTACGTGTTATAGGAAACGATGATCTAGGAATAATAAATAATATTACGTCTATTATTAGCAAGGAAAACAACATAACGCTTCGCTCGATCAATATAGAATCCAACGACGGGTTATTCTCAGGAATGCTAACAATAATGGTAAGCGACACACGCGGACTAGAATCTCTTATCAAAAAACTTAAAGCAGCCAAAGGTGTTAAAAATGTGTCTCGAAGCTAACAATAATGCAACTATTTACGCTCATAATCGCAATCATTACATTATTACCGACTCTTGCATACAGTAGTAATAAGTACATAAACAACGATACACTTATGTATCAAGTTTTTAAGTTTGCAGACAAGAACGAAAAGCGTATAGGGCACTTTGAATCAAGTACCTATCTAAAGTTTCATATCGAAACAAAACGTCAGAATAGAATGCTCCGACTTATCCCTAATATATTACGCTTAGAGCGAGGGAACAACGCTTACCTCGGTGAAAGCTTTTTACAATATAATTATACCGCGCCCAATATGGTAGACTCACGTGAAGTAGCATTCTACAGCACGATGCCATATATGCGGAACCTACGCGATCAAATAATCACCAATCTAAATCTTTCTATCTATGAGCCCAATTTAATGCAAAAAAAGCTGCTTTCACCACTGAATCGCCGCAATAGGACATATTACATTTATCATTTAGATAGCATTAAAACCAACGAAAACGGGACCTTTCAATATATTCAGATCACACCACGCTTTTACAACACACAGTTGATGGAAGGACAAATCAAAGTTAATGCAACTACTGGTTCCGTCATAGACTTTTCCTTTTCGATCATTTATAATTTTACTAGAATCAAAATAAAAGGTGAAATGGGCAATGGAGACCTTTTATCCTTGCTACCCAAAACCCTTCACCTGTACTTTGAATTTAACCTATTTGGGAACAAACTCAGAACAACGGTCTTTACAAGGTCTGACTTTAGTGAAATTTATTCCAATGGCATCTCCGTTCAAAGTAAAGCCCAAAACAAATACGATCTAACCTACTTAAATCTGCAAAAAACAGATACAACACAAACGATTCACAACTATAGTTACTTCAAAGAGCATCGTCCTATTCCTCTTTCATCATTGGAGGACTCTATTTATCATAAAGCAGTTAGGAACAAAAAGAAAATAGTTCCTGACAGCTTAAAAAAGAAAGTTTTTTTTTCGGATGGCTTAGAAGATATACTGCTCGATAATCATAGCATACATGTAACTCCTGCAGGACAATTAAGCTTGCCCCCTATCATCACGCCCTCTATGCTACAATGGAGTAAAAACCGAGGTGTCTCCATTCAAACAAAAATAAAATACAAATACACCTCTTCTCACATGCGAGAGTTTAATACAGCAGCTCATATAGGCTATAACTTTAAGCTCAACCAACTTTATTGGAAACTACCAATTCATTATACCTTTTCTCCTTCAAACAACGGAATGTTCCATCTAGAAGTAGGAAATGGAAATCGCATTTATAGTAGTAAACAAGCTGATGAAATAAGAAAAAAAATAGAAGGTATAAGCGACTATGATTCTTTGCAAAAGGTATTTAACGCATACGATTTCAATTACTTCAACGATTTCTATACCAAAACAAGTTTTTCTATTGAACCATTCAATGGGCTCCAACTGAATGTTGGACTTATCTATCATCAACGCTCTATGAAAAACTGGAACGAAGTAGCGAATAAAACGGGACTCAAACGAAGATATGAAAGCTTTGCGCCCAATATTCGTTTGGTTTGGACTCCACAGAATTATTATTATCGCAACAACGTGCGCAAGGTGGCACTTTTTTCGCCACTCCCGACTTTTACAATTGACTATGAACGAGGTGTCAAAATAGCTAGCTACAAAAATCAATATGAACGCTGGGAATTTGACGCCAGCTATAAATTACCACTCTACGCACTGCGTAGTTTGTATTTTCGTGCTGGAACTGGTTTTTATACAAGTCAAAAGCAAATGTACTTCGTAGACTATGCAAATTTCAGCTACAATAGTATGCCAAATGGTTGGGAAGACGAACTAATGGGTGAGTTTCAATTACTCGAACGCCATTGGTACAATGAATCGAACTACTATGCCCGACTATGTACGGCTTATGAATCGCCCATGCTCCTACTCTCTCGCTTAAAAATGTTCACTCGTTTCATCACGACCGAGCGGCTTTATTGTAATGTTTTAATGGTTAATGCTCTGAAACCGTATTTAGAAATTGGTTATGGGGCTTCTACGCATCTCGGATCTTATGCTCTATTTGTAGGTGGAGCAAATGCTTCAGGCGTATCCGTGGGAGCAAAAGTGGCCTTTCACTTATTCGATGATTAAGAAAAGTCCTTCTAAGAATCCACCTTTACAGGTTATCAAGATTCTTCCTCTTCACCTTTCAAAATAGGCAAACTTAAATGATACTTCACGGCAAGGACACGGATTAAGATTACCACTAAACCACAAACGACACCACATATATAACTTTGGAAACCGAGCTTCGCACATATGGTATAGGCCACACCCCCTATTACACAAGCAAGAGCATAAATTTCTTTACGAAAAATAAGTGGTACTTCGTTGATAAAGACATCACGAAACACACCTCCCGCAGCCCCCGTCATGGTACCCATTATAATAGCAGTCCAAAAAGGGAAACCATAATTTAATGTTTTCTCCATACCTGTCACCGTAAAAAGCGCCAAGCCAACAGTATCAAAAAGGAACCATGTATTATGCTGCCGTATCAGTTTTTTGCCAAATATAATAACCCAAAGTAAGGCTATTCCAGAGCAAATCAAATAAAAGGAGTTCGTCATCCAAAAGATAGGCTGACCAAGCAACACATCGCGCATAGTACCACCTCCAATAGCCGTAGTTACACCAACAACATACGCTCCAAACCAATCAAATCTTTTAGCTGAAGCCAAACGTATACCTGAAATAGCAAAAGCTAAGGTTCCGATAAAATCAAGTATCTGAATAAAAGTAGGTAATTCCATAAATCGTTAATTGTTAACTACATTTTGTGGCTTTCCAGAAATAAAAGCTCGTATATTCTCTGCCGCTATTTTGAGTAAACGCTGACGAGCTTCACTCGTAGCCCATGCAATATGAGGAGTAATAAAAGAATTTTTTGCAGTAAGTAGTGGGTTGTTTTTATTAGCAGGTTCTACACTTAATACGTCTGCGCCATAAGCAGCTAGTTCACCCCGATTTAATGCATCCGCTAGTTCTTGCTCGCAAACAAGTCCTCCGCGAGCGGTATTGATAAGTACAGCCGATGATTTCATGAAAGATAAACGTTGAGCCTCTACGATAGGATTTGCATCTGGAGTAAGCGGGCAGTGAAGGCTCACTACATCAGCGCACTTAAATAGTTCGTCAAGCGTAGTTTTTTGTACAATCATCGGTAAATTTCTTGGATGTTTACGAGTCACAACCAGTATCTTCATACCAAAAGCACTTGCAATTCGAGCGACCGCTTGTCCAATGTGTCCAAAGCCTACAATACCCATTGTTTTTCCCGATAATTCTACTAATGGCGTGTCCCAATAACAAAAATCAGCATTCGAGCTCCAATGTCCTTTTCTGTTTTCTGCTGCATAATGCGCTACATGATTCAAGATATTGAGTAAATGGGCAAAAACTTGTTGAGCAACAGAGTTTGTACTATAACTAGGAACATTACAAACAGGTATACTACATTTTTGAGCTGCCACAATATCTACAACATCATATCCAGTAGACAAAACACCAATATATTTCAACTTTGGCAAAGCGTTTATAACAGAACTAGTCAACGACACTTTGTTGACAATAAGTACATCAGCATCCAAGCTCCGTTTCACGACCTCCGAAGCTTCTGTACGAGGATAAACGACTAGGTTCCCCAATTCTTCAAAAGGCTGCCACGATATATCTCCTGCGGTAAGCGTAACCCCATCTAAGACTACAATATTCATTAATTATTTGTTTTTAAGGCGCAAATGTACGTATTTTTTAATCAATTAAGGGCGATTTGGATTAAATTCTATCGTACGATATCCTACGAGTCTATCATATCTACTACCCGTAGGACGATAATAAATAAAAATAGAGTATTTATTCTCCGTTTGATAGAAATTACCTTCCGCTTGTTTCGTGAAACCACGTGTAGGATCTGAAGATGGAACAAATAAATATTGATAGTTATAATATCCTTGTTTCATCAAAATGGAAGCCTCATAAACTTTTTTATCCGCATTGTAGTGCATTTTATACTCTGGAAGAAACAAATCGCGTGTCCACTCTCCATTTAGATAGAAATCGCCATCTAAGCGAGCTTCTGCCTGCAAAGAAAAATGCACATATACATAATCACTTTGTGTATCATTCTCTGAATTATCTGAAGTTCGAATAAAATAATTACCATTCTGCTCTTCATCATACACATAATTGCAACGTGGTTTATCCAATAGTAATGTAGCGTGATAATAAGGCGGAAACCATTTTAAATGATCGATACCCATACCTGCATAATGCAAACTCAGCAGTTCAAATTTACGATATTCATTTCCTGCATCAAAAATAAGAGCCTTATTATGTGTCCATTGCAAGCCCGAAGTGGTTATGTAGGAGGCGGGTGCATTGATTACAGCTATATCCCAACGATTATTTTGCAATACAATCGTCTTCATTTCTTGTCGAGCATCACGCACCGCTAATGAACCATAACTTAAAGCCATTTCTAATTGTTGTAAATGATCATTCCAATCACGATCTGTATTTGTTGATACAGAGGCACGAATAGACACACATTGTTCCACCACAGAAAAGTGAGCTGTCAGCACGGGGGTTATCTTATTATTTTCGTCCTCTAGCAATACCGTCACACGATAGTTTCCCGAAAGAAGTAACCCCATATTTTCGTTTGGGATACGTAAAGAATAATGTGTGTATAGTTGCGTTGTATTAAGACTTTGCTTATATCCCTCTATCGGTGTATCTTCATTGATACCCGACAAATAATCACTTTGTAATAAATCCGTAGAAGGTTGCCATAACGCATCACAATGTTCCACTCGATAAACGTAACGGTGATACTCATGGGTGAGATCGTCAAATGAAATTTCTATATGTTGCCGAGCTCCAAGAGTTACAATTGGAGATAATGTCCAATTATTATCTACAAGCACTCGCAGAGAACGTATTTGTTCGCTGAATATTTCGTTACGCTGTGCATGCAGAGTTAAACAGAGGAAGAGCATCGCGATAGAGCATAGTACCTTTTGTTGAATAAGTAGAAGACGTTTCACCATTCCTTTTCTCGATGTCGTACTGAACCGTTTCCCATCACACGATTCTTTATACTTAACTCTTTTGTTTAAATTGTTCATGTCCTATTTTTTTCTTACAGACTTTCGTTAATAAGGGATGAACCCATTCACTCAATGAGAAAACTCCCCTTTGTCATGAGACCTATCTACAGCAAGCCTATCATGGGCTTTACCCAATCATTATCTTTGCAACAATTACGAAACAAATTACAACTTAATAGACAGCTTAAATGACATTCACTCTTATGACAAACTCTTAGCGGCAAAGATAAAGTTTTTCATTGTAAAACAAGAGAAAATAAGCCTCTTTTCTTTGAATATCGTCTTTCTAATTTCACAAAGTACATGATGATTCATAATACTTATTATGGACTTACAAAGCCCTGAAATCTTTACTAATCCAAAAATACGTCTATCTATTATTGGGACTAAGCAATATTTTTTGTTCCTTTGCATCTTCTTTTTCCACATTGATATAATAAAGAGGTGGAAACTGCGTTATATAACTAAGACAAAAGAAGCAATTAGAAATGATAGAATATATAAGTGGGGAAATAGCAGAGCTATCCCCTACCCAAGTAATTATAGACTGCAACGGTATAGGCTACGGTTTAAATATCTCCTTAAATACCTATTCCTCAATTCAAGGAAAAAAAGAAATAAAGATCTACGTTTACGAAGCCATTCGTGAAGATGCCTATATACTCTATGGGTTCGTATCAAAAGATGAACGAACCTTGTTCCTTCATTTAATTTCAGTATCAGGCATCGGTGGAAACACGGCAAGAATGATTCTGTCTGCCTTCACGCCCCGCGAACTATGCGATCTGATTAGCGCTGGCAACGACAAACTATTGAAGAACGTCAAAGGTATAGGTATGAAAACAGCCCAACGCATTATTATAGACTTAAAAGACAAAATCCCGATAACGCAAATCTCTGAAAACAACGCATCTGGTGAAAAGACAATGGTCACAAGCCTTAATAGTGAAAAAACAGAGGAGGCTGTAGCAGCTCTCACGATGCTCGGATTTTCACCGGCTCCAACTCAAAAAATAGTAATTTCTATTTTAAGCGACACACCAGATATTCCTGTAGAAGCCGTAATAAAGAAAGCGCTCAAGATGCTTTAATAATGAAGAAGAAACGTATTGCTTTTTCGTTCCGACTATTCATCGCATTTGCGTTGGTAGGACTTGTTTGTGCCACAAGTTTTGGCGCAGCATCATTGTTGGGCGCAAATCAACGTACACAACAAGAAGCAACGCCAAAGGATACCGCAAAAGTACGTTTCAACGTAAAAAGAACAACTCCGATAAGCAATAAAGATCTCGACAAAAAAATGTTAGATCTTCGCGATCCCGAAAACATAAAAAGCGAAGCTGAATATGACAACACATCAGGCTCCTATCTACTCGGTTCTAAGATTGGCGACAATTATTTGAATATTCCCATTCTTATGACTTCTGAAGAGTATAAGCGATATAGCCTCCAAAAATCAATGAATGCTTACTTTCGTTCTAAAAATGACGAAGAGTTTAAAAATAAAGGCAAAGAAAAATTCGACTTTACCAATATGAAGTTCAACCTCGGTATGGCAGAGAAAATATTTGGTCCTGGTGGTGTCCAAATAAAGACGCAAGGATCAGCAGAACTGAAAATTGGAGCCAATACAAAAAATGTAGATAATCCGAGTTTACCTATCCGACAACGAAATACATTTGGCTTTGACTTTAACGAAAAGGTAAATGTAAGCGTAAATGCAAAAGTGGGTGATAAGCTTGATATGAATTTGAACTATAATAGTGATGCAACATTCGATTTCGACACAGAGAATCTCAAACTAAAATACGAAGGAAAAGAAGACGAAATAATAAAGCTTATTGAAGCTGGAAATATTTCAATGCCTACCAATTCTTCACTTATACGAGGTGCTTCATCCCTTTTTGGCGTAAGAGCTGATATGCAATTTGGAAAACTTAAATTACAAACTGTTATATCACAGAAAAAAAGTACGAGTAAAAACGTATCCGCCTCTGGTGGAACTCAGCTTACGACTTACGATTTCTCTGCCGATAATTACGAAGAGAATAGACACTTCTTCCTTTCTCATTTTTTCAGAAAAAACTATGATGATTGGATGAGTAAATTACCCAACATTTCGTCTGGCGTCACCATTAATCGTGTAGAAATATGGGTAACCAACAAGAGTGGCACCACTAGTAACACTCGCAATATTGTTGCATTTACAGATCTTGCCGAAAACACAACGATTAGTAACTCTATATGGACTCCAGATAGAGATATCAATCCAAGCAACAAATCCAACAATCTATATGCTACTATATCCACCCAATATAGTGGGGCTCGTAACATTAGTCAAGTGAACCCTATTCTAGGTAGTATTGCAGGCTTTGAAGGAGGAGAAGATTTCGAGAAATTAGAAAGTGCACGCCTCTTATCCACATCCGAATATACACTGAACACCGCCCTCGGATACGTATCGCTAAAGAGCACACTCCAAACAGATCAAGTTCTCGCTATTGCCTACGAATATACCTATCGTGGACAAACCTATCAAGTGGGAGAGTTTGCCAACGACATAAAAGATAACACGCAAACACTCTTCGTAAAAGCGCTGAAAAACACCTCCAATACGCCACAAATGGGTAACTGGAAACTGATGATGAAAAATGTTTATTCACTCGGTGCAACGTCTGTTCAAAAAGAAAAGTTTAAAATGGACATCAAAATTTTAAGTGATACGACTGGTGTCTATCTCTCTTATCTTCCCGAGCCAGGATTACGCGACAAAACATTATTAAAACTCTTGAACCTAGATCGCCTCGATAATAACAATAACCCCAACCCCAATGGATATTTCGACTTTGTAAACGGCTATACCATTGACGCGTCTACAGGACGAATCTACTTTCCTGTAACAGAACCTTTTGGTAGCTATCTTACCAAGGTTATAAACGATCCAACGCTTGCGAAAAAGTATGTATTTCAAGAACTCTATGATTCCACAAAAACAATAGCCAAGCAAATAGCTGAAAAAAACAAATATACCATCTCTGGACGATACAAAGGTTCATCACGTAGTAGCGAAATACAATTAGGATCGACCAATATACCACAGGGATCCGTAATTGTAACAGCTGGCGGCTCAAAATTAACCGAGAACTCCGACTATACAGTGGATTACAATGCTGGAGTTGTAACCATTATAAACCAAAGTATTATAGATGCTGGCACCTCCATCAATGCTAGCCTTGAAAGCAATGAGAACTTTGGACTTCAGCGCAAAACAATGCTAGGAATGAATTGGGCATACGATTTTACAAAGAACTTCCAAATGGGTGGTACCATTATGCACCTGAGTGAACAAGCTTTAACAACAAAAGTCAGTATGGGTAGTGAACCTCTAAACAATACTATTTGGGGCTTAAATTTATCGTGGAAACAAGAAAGCCAATGGCTTACAAACATTATAAACAAACTTCCTTTTATCAATTGCACCGCTCCATCCAGCATCAATCTGTCTGCCGAATTTGCACAACTCATTGCAGGGAAAAATAGCGATTCCCAAGGTAACGCCTCTTATGTAGACGACTTTGAAAACACAAAAAGCGGTATCGACATAAGTCTGCCAAACAAATGGGTTCTTAGTAGTACCCCGTCGCTATTTCCAGAAAGCAAATACGCAAATGATTTGCGCTATGGCTATAATCGCGCATTGATGAGTTGGTATAACATAGATCCTCTTTTTACGCGTCGTAGCTCTTCGCTCACACCTAGTCATATCAAGAGCGATCTGAATCAATTGTCCAATCACTACGTTCGAGAAGTTTATAAGCGGGAATTATTTCCAAATCGGGATCAAACCTATGGAGAAACAACTACCATGTCTATACTCAATCTTGCTTATTATCCCAATGAACGTGGACCCTATAATCTGAATCCACAACTTGATAGAAATGGGCGATTGGAAAACCCGATGTCGCACTGGGGAGGAATGATGACAAAACTAGAAACCAGTGATTTCGAAACAGCAAACATTGAATACATTGAATTCTGGATGCTCGACCCTTTTATTTATAGTCGCGAAAAAGCGGGAAATCACAGCGGAGATTTCTATATCAACTTAGGTGAAATAAGTGAAGACATTCTAAAGGACGGAAAGAAATACTGTGAAAGTAGCATGCCCATAGATAATGCATCAACACAGTACACGGAAACAGTCTGGGGACGTATTCCGTATCAAAGTAGCGTAACGTACGCATTCAATACAAGCAATGGTTCAAGACAAAAACAAGATGTAGGTCTTAATGGTTTAAGTAGCGCGGAAGAAGCCTCCTTTGGAGCTTATCGTACCTACTTAAATACAATTATGGGGAAGATAAATGGAGCTGCTTATGATTCAATTGTTGCTGACCCCGCAGGCGATGATTATCACTACTTCCGTGGGTCTGATTACGATGCAGCGAAAGCATCCATTTTAGATCGTTATAAACACATCAATAGCCCAGAGGGAAACTCTGTTGATTCTAAAAATTCGCCAGAAAATTATAGTACCGCATATAAAACAACCCCCGATGTAGAAGATGTCAATCAGGACTACACTCTTAACGAATACGAAAAATATTATCAATATCACGTTCGCTTTAGTCCCGACAGTATGAAAGTAGGTACTGGCTATATCGTAGACGAACGTACCGCAAACGTAACATTACGTAATGGGAATAAAGAAACCGTGAAATGGTTCCTTTATCGTATTCCTTTAGCTCAATATCAAAAGAAAGAAGGAAATATCACCGACTTTTCAAGTATCCGCTTTATGCGTATGTTTCTTACCAATTTTCAAGAACCCATTGTGTTACGCTTTGGAACACTTGAACTCGTACGTGGCGAATGGCGAAATTATGAACAAGCGCTCTATACGGGAACAGCTCCATCCTTAAGCGGAAATCTCAATGTATCAGCCGTAAGCATAGAAGAGAACAACACAAAAACACCCGTAAACTACGTCCTACCTCCTGGGATTTCGCGCAATATAGACCCGAATAACAGTCAACTAAAGGAAGATAATGAACAAGCGCTAAGTATAACGGTTACAGACCTTGCTTCTAATGATGCACGTGCTGTATACAAAAACACCATGCTCGACCTACGTCAGTACAAACATCTACAAATGTTTGTGCATGCAAATGCCATAACGGGGGATGCATCCCTTGAAAACGGACAAACAAGTATGTTTATTCGCTTTGGCAGTGACTATAAAAACAATTTCTACGAATACGAGATTCCTCTTACCATCACCCCTGAAGGCAAATACGACACCTACTCCACGACGGGTTGCAAAGCGGTATGGCCAGAAGAAAATATGCTTGACATTGATTTATCCGCTTTTACGAATGTAAAAAAAGAACGAAACAAAGAGAAAGCACTAGGTTTAAGTTCTTATTCTTCGCTTTATTCTGTATACGATGCAAATAAGCCAAACAACAAGATTAGCGTACTCGGTAATCCAACATTAGGCGAAATACGTACCGTTATGATTGGAATCCGAAATAAATCTCGAGCCGTGAAAAATGTGGAAATGTGGGTCAATGAACTTCGTTTACAAGAGTATACCAACGATGGAGGTTGGGCGGCAAAAGGAAACTTAAACTTGCAACTATCTGATTTAGCCTCCGTCAACGTAACGGGACATATAGAAACTTCTGGGTTTGGAGGACTCGAAGAAAGTGTGAGTCAACGTCGAAAAGACAATTTATACGAATATAGTATTACTACAAACTTAGAAGCAGGTAAATTCTTCCCCGAAAAAGCAAAAGTACAAGCGCCCATCTACTATTCCTATAGTAAAGAAAAGAGCGTGCCTCTATACAATCCGCTCGATACAGATATGAAACTCGAAGATGCACTTGATGCCTGCGTTACTAAAAAACAAAAAGATTCACTCGAAAACATATGTGTCACTACCGTCGTAAATAGTAATTTCAGTATCAGCAATGCAAAGATTGGTATCGCGACAAAACGCCATCCTATGCCTTACGACCCTGCCAATTTTTCATTTAGTTACTCACATAGCCATAAGAAATCAATCGGAGAAACCACAATGTGGGAAAAAGATGATAATTGGAAATGGAATATGAACTATTCTTATTCTCCTGTATATAAAACATTTCAGCCCTTCAAGAACATAAAGAATAAGAGCAATTGGTTGAAAATAATAAAAGATCAGAACGTCAACATTCTACCACAAAACATCACCATCAACTCCGACATTCTCCGTTCGTACTACGAATTACAAGAAAGGGACATGGAAAATCTACAAAATAATTCGATTCCCCTAACATGGGCTAGTGATTTTCTTTGGAATCGTTCCCTCTCTTTACGATGGGATTTAACAAAGAATTTGCACATGGATTACTCCTCTGCAACAAATGCAGAAATTGTACAACCCTATACACCAGTCAACAAAGACCTTTATCCCGACAGCTACTCCGCTTGGAAAGACTCTGTATGGCGGAGCATTATGGATTTAGGCCGACCTCTTTCTTACCAGCAAACCTTCAAAACAACTTGGAGGCTCCCGATCAATAAGATACCCGTATTTGACTGGATCACATCCGATTGGAGTTACGATGCCACCTACCAATGGGCTCGAGGTACAGAACTTGAAGATGGGTCAACCTTAGGAAATACAATTGCAAATTCTAGAATTATCACAGGTAATGCACGTTTCAATATGGAAACACTTTATAATCATATCCCATTTCTAAAAGCAACAAATAAAAGATTCTTATCCAACAGCAACAGTCGTCCTCTGAATAAAGATAAAAAGAAAAATTTCGAAAAAGAAATACAGCTAAAATCAGATACCACCACAACGATTAAACACAACCTCAAGAACAAACGCATCAAAGTTATTGCAATACGTCAAGATGGCAAACGCTTTCCTATTAAATACAAAGTAACCGATGCAAATACAATAAACATTCTTACACGTGACACCACAAAATTAAAACTTACCGTCATTCCAGGTAAAGACAAAGAAGATGGTACGTTCTATAAAACCATGCAATGTGTCGCTCGCACAGCAATGATGATCCGAAACCTTAGTATAACGTATCGCAATTCCTATAATATGTCGCTACCTGGATTTATTCCAAACGTGGGTGACATTTTTGGACAAAGAAGCGGAAATGGTTTGCAACCAGGCTTAGACTTCGCCTTTGGATTGACGGGAGATAGCTATATCAAAAAAGCTTATGACAATGGATGGCTAAGCAATAATGACAGCATTACAACCCCAGCAACGACAAATGCCAACGAAGATTTACAAATTCGAGTGACACTCGAACCCTTCCGCGACTTTAAGATAGACCTAAACGCAAACAGAACCGTAAATAAAGCACAAAGCATCCAATATATGTACGAAGGTATGCCAACAACTAAATCAGGAAGCTTTACAATGACAACCATCAGCATCGGATCCGCTTTCGAAAGTTTTGGAAATGCCGACAATGGATTCCAAAGTAAAACATTCTCTCGCTTTGTAAGTTCTCTTGAAGATTTTCGCAATCGATTAGAACAAAAATACACGGGAATCCCTTATCCTGTATCAAGTTCTTTAGCTGGGCATCTATTTAATCCTGCAAACGGAACCGTAAACAAATATTCCGCAGATGTTATGATACCTGCATTTCTTGCCGCTTATTGTGGCGGAAATAGAAATTCTTCGCTCGATATTTTTCCCACACTCAAACGTTTATTACCCAATTGGAGAGTAACGTATAGCGGACTGATCAAAATTCCATGGTTCAATGCACACTTCAAAAGTTTTAATATCAACCATGCTTATAAAAGCATTTATGCCGTAGGCTCTTACAGCTCATATACAAGTTATATGGCATATAGGGGAGATCTTGGTTTTATTAAAGATGTTACAACAGGAAATCCAGTACCTAGTAGCCCCTTTGATATTAGTTCCGTATCTATAAATGAAAGCTTCTCACCTTTATTTGGAGTTGATATGACCTTTAATAATAACCTGACGGCAAAATTAGAGTATAAACGTACACGAATTCTTAATCTCAGTATGACATCCCTGCAAATTAATGAAACGCGTTCAAGCGATTGGGTTATAGGATTAGGATATAAAATAAACGATTTTAAATTATTTGGAAGTAAAAAGAAGAAACGAATAGCGCGTAGCAACAAAAGTAAAAACGCAAAGAAAGAAGAGCCTATAATACCAAAATCTACAGGAATGAACAATGACCTGAACTTACGCGTAGACTTCTCTATTCGCGATCAAAGTGCTCTTAATAGAGATATATCAACCTTAATATCACAAGCCACAAGTGGCAATAAGGCACTCAAAATATCTTTCTCAGCCGACTATACCGTAAGTAAATTACTCACCTTAAGTGCCTATTACGATCGACAAACAATGAATCCGCTCTTATCATCTAGCTCTTACCCAACAACAACACAAGACTTTGGTATTAGTATGAAATTCTCCTTAACGAGATAAATAAAAAAAGAAAGGTGCCGTGTTACACAGAAAAAATGGCTCTATAACGAATCGTGTGGGTAATCCACTTTCAGCTTTCCTGCAATAAAGTATATCATACTCATAAAATTCTCCACATTTGTAGAACGTCTCGCTCTTCTTTTGGCGAGTTAAATTTTAGAGCTTAGAGTTTAGAACCGTTGCAAAATTCGAGCGTGCTAGATTTCAAAATTGAAGGCGCTCCATTTTTGATTCGAGCGCCTTCAACTTTTTTGGGTCAGCCTATTTTCTCGGTGGATGAGCATCGGAATTTGAGGGAACCAGTAAAAAACTGTGATTCAGCAAACACTGGTTTTTACGGGTGCCCCAAAGATATTACGATATCACACCAATAGGTTCAGTATCCTTTAGCCTGATCTTTATTTTACACGTTAAAGGGCACGAAATCTTGCGATACGTGCCCTTTTTTTAAAACAACAAATAGCCAATAAATTAATCCTCGTCTTCTTCTTTTACAAGGATTTGACGAACCACCTTACGTTCGCCTCTTACGCTTATCGCAGCATTACGAAATAGTTCATTTTTACGATCTATCGTTTTACAACGGAATTTACCGCACAATTTAAGTAAACCCGTTCCTTTTTTATTAATGGAAGCTTGATCGGTAATCCAACTTTCTGCATTATACATAATTCCCCCTGGTTTACGCTCCTCATCGTAAATATACCGAATACGGCGCATCGTCACTGTAAAACTACCTTCGTTCACCCTTATAATAAGTTGATAGAAAAAACGTGTAGCATCCGTTGTCCATTTACCCTTTTTGAAGTAAAGATTTTCTTCCATACTTAAGCTAATAAGACCTTCACTTGCATTCTCTTCTGTGATGCGAGATTGTTGTAACTGATTTTCGCTTTTCACAAGTTTTTGCGCATACACCAATAGCAGATTATAAATTTCATTTTTTGATTTACGCTTGTCTTCGTAAGTCTTTTCAAACTCTACCATGCCATTTTTTACAGTTACTGCACCTTGCATATATTTTTTGTTGACATTTTTGCTTTGAGCAAAGCCAACAAAGGGTATACACACCAATAGTAAAATGATAATCTTTCGTGTCATAATGCTTTTATATCGTTTTTGTTGACGCAAAGATAGCTATTTTTTTTATATCAAATTCTTTGTAGTCACTTTTCTTGCCTAAAATATCCGTCATTAGATCTTTTTTTCCTTTTCTGTTTTCACTTATCAAGAACGCGGCTCTACACTATTTCTACACTATTTCTGTTTACAAAAGAACAAAAAAAAGAGCATTAGTCGATAAATCTTTGTATTTTTGCAAAACTAAAATTGAAGAATTATGTTTTCAGGAATTATAGAAGAAATGGCACGCGTTGTTGCTATTGAAAAAGATCAGGAGAACCTCCACATCACACTAAAGTGTTCCTTTGGAGATAAATTAAAAATAGACCAAAGCGTAGCGCATAACGGGGTTTGTCTTACCGTGATTCGTATTAAAGAAAAAGAATATACCGTTACGGCTATGAATGAAACCCTAGAATGTTCAAACCTTGGTTCGTTACAAATTGGCGACCACGTGAATATTGAACGCTCTATGATAATGAATGGTCGACTAGATGGGCACATTGTACAAGGGCATGTAGATCAAATGGCGGAATGTCAAAGCATAAAAGATGCACAAGGTAGTTTTATTTACACCTTTACATATAAGGTCACGAAAGAGATGGCACAGCGTGGTTACTTTGTTGTCGATAAAGGATCCGTTACTATAAATGGTGTGAGTTTAACCGTTTGTAATCCTACCGATACCTCTTTTCAAGTGTGTATTATACCTTATACTTACGAACACACGAATTTCCACACCATTAAGATAGGATCCAAAGTAAATATAGAGTTTGATATTATTGGTAAATACATAAGTCGTTTAGCTCATTTTACACAATCGTAACGTAACCGCTCTCTTCGCTATTCATACACACTAAACAACGTTGTTCGTAACTCTTCTTCAGGAAGCTTCAAGAGAGACCTTCTATAAAATTAAAAAAAATAACGATTAACAGTTTGTTTGTATTTATATTTTTAATATATTTGCAAGAAATACTAATCTAAAACGATCTTAATATGAAAAAGTTTATCTACAGAAAGATGATGATGCTCATCGCTATAACCTTTTGTTTTACTTCTTTTTCTTCGTGCGAAGAAGAAGATACAAATGCTGAATATTGGTTTGCAGGCGAATGGTATGTGGTGGACTACTCAGACAATAGTCCTTATATTTATAACGACACCTTCTATTTCTATCCAGATCAAAGAGTAGCTGTTGAATCCTATTATGATGGGCTAATCCGTGGGACTTGGAATATCACGACCATGATGGATGAAAGCTATTTAAACATCTATTTACCTCATGATGATTATACACCTACCATTCGCGGACGCCTTACCTCCTCTGGAAGAAATACAATTAGATTAAACGTTACAGATAAGGATTACGGTTCTTATACCCTTATCCTTTCTGTGGATGAGTATTATAATTATTGTAAGAAAACAGGTACTCAGGCTGTAACCAAAGGAGTTCGCACCATCCCGAAAAAAATAGAAGTAAAATAACCCGCTATGTTTTAGGAAGTGAAACCAATCCGCCTCATGGAGAAGTTCCACTTCCTTTTTTGAAGCTCCGAAATTCCCCCTTTTCTTTATTTTATATCGTACAACCCTTCTTCGTTTACGAATAAAATAGTACTTTTGAACTCTAAACAAATATGATGAGCGGAATTCCTGATTTTAAAGACATCGCCTTTCGCGATACACCTTTCGCGAACCTAATGAATAAGCGCATCTATAATGTGCTGCTCATTGCGACGAAATACGATGCTTTTATGCTGGAAGACGATGGACGAGTGGACGAACAGATATTTAACGAATATACATCACTATCTCTTCGTTATCCCCCTCGCTTTACGCAAGTAACAACAGAAACAGAAGCTCTTGCAGAGCTGGAAGATCGAAATTTTGAACTTATTATTTGTATGCCGAATATGGATAATAGTGACATCTTTTCCGCTGCAAAAGAAATCAAAAGTCGTTATCCCAATATACCAATTGTTGTACTTACTCCTTTTTCAAAAGAAGTCTCAAAGCGAGTCGCACAAGAAGATCTAAGTGCTATCGATTATGTTTTTTCATGGCTTGGGAACTCCGAATTACTACTTGCTATCATCAAGTTGATAGAGGACAAAATGAATGCTCCAGACGATGCTGCAAGCGTAGGTGTACAAATTATCTTACTGGTAGAAGATTCTATTCGCTTCTATTCCTCAGCTTTGCCTCATCTCTATAAATTTGTACTTGAACAAAGTCGTGAATTTTCAAAAGAAGCCCTCAATGATCACCTGCAAACACTTCGTATGCGTGGAAGACCAAAGATTAAGTTAGCTAGGACCTACGAGGAAGCCATTCGTATCTTTGAACAATACAAAGACAATATGCTTGGTATTGTAAGCGATATGAGCTTTAGTCATCAAGGCATAAAGGATAATTATGCTGGATATAAATTTGGGCAATATGTTCGTAAGACAGGAGAAATTGTTCCCTTTATTTTAGAATCCTCTGATGCAGCAAATCGAGTGTATGCAAAAGAGCTCGGTGCAAGCTTTGTGGATAAAAACTCAAAGAGTTATCCACAAGATCTACGCTACCACATTATGAGGCGTTTTGGCTTTGGCGACTTTGTGATACTTAATCCTCAAACCAAAGAGGAAATAATGCGCATTAAAGATCTAAAAGACTTACAACAAAAAATCTTTAGGATTCCCGACGATTCACTCGTTTATCATCTTTCGCGCAATCACTTTTCACGTTTTTTCTACTCTCGAGCGATGTTTCCTCCCGCCGAAATTCTAAAACGTGTAGATGTGAGTGATTATAAGGATATGGGCGAAGCACGCCAACTTATCTTTGATCTTATCGTGCAATATCGCCGAATGAAAAATACGGGTGTCGTAGCCATCTATCGCAAAGAACGATTTGATGAGTACTCTAACTTTGCCCGTATCGGAAATGGTAGTCTAGGTGGTAAAGGAAGAGGATTAGCTTTTATGGGATCCATGACAACACGCTATCCAAAACTAGAAAGTGAAAACTTCGAAGTGAATATACCCAAAACTGTCGTTATTTGCACCGATATATTTGACGAGTTTATGGACACAAATGATCTTTATCCCATAGCACTAAGTGATGCATCTGACGAAGATATTTTGCAAGCTTTTTTATCCGCTAGTCTTCCCTCAAGTCTAATAGATGATCTTACAGCCTTCTTCGAAATTATTAAAAGTCCGATTGCGATTCGTTCATCTAGTTTGCTTGAAGATTCACATTATCAACCTTTTGCAGGGATTTACTCCACCTATATGGTTCCAAAGGTTAAGGACCAAACCGTTATGCTTCATTCTTTGCGAGGAGCCATTAAGGCGGTCTATGCTTCTGTCTTTTATAAAGATAGTAAAGCATATATGAGGGCAACTTCCAACTTGATTGACCAAGAAAAGATGGCCGTTATATTACAAGAAGTAGTGGGGTCAAAATATGGAGATCGCTTCTATCCGACGATGTCGGGCGTAGCACGTTCCCTCAACTTTTATCCTATCGGTAACGAACGTGCCGAAGATGGCATAGCAAACGTAGCACTCGGTTTGGGAAAATACATTGTAGATGGAGGACAAACCTTACGCTTTTCACCTCGTCACCCACATTCTATACTCCAAATGAGTACGATGGATATGGCATTACGTGAAACGCAGACACGTTTTTATGCCCTAAATCTAAAGGCTCTAACTTCTAAATTCGAAGTAGACGACGCTTTCAACTTACTAAAACTTAGTATAAAAGACGCCGATAACGACAATGCTCTTCGACTTATCTCTTCTACTTTCGATCCTTACGATCAAATTATTCGAGAAGGATATTACTCGGGGGGGCGCAAAATAATATCCTTCGTAAATATCCTTGAACACGAAGTCTTTCCCCTCGCAAAAACGCTCGATAAAATCTTGCATATTGGAGAACAAGAGATGGGTCGTCCTGTTGAAATAGAATTTGCAATGAATATTAACCCCGCCGATAATAAACAAGCCATCTTCTATCTTCTCCAAATTCGCCCTATTGTAGACAACAAAGAAATAATGGAAGACGATTTAAGCAACCTACCCAACTGTGATACCATTTTAAATGCAAAAAACGTGCTCGGGCATGGTATCGTAAATGATGTGCAAGATATCGTATACGTTAAAACAGGAGCCTTCAGCGCATCAAGTAATCAGTTGATTGCTTATGAATTAGAACAATTAAACAAACGGTTTACGGATCAGAATGCGAATTACGTACTTGTGGGACCAGGTCGTTGGGGAAGCAGTGATCATTGGCTAGGAATACCTGTAAAATGGCCCAATATAAGCAATGCACGCGTTATTGTTGAATGTGGATTAGAAAATTACAATATAGATCCCAGCCAAGGCACACACTTCTTCCAAAATCTAACCTCCTTTGGTGTCGGTTACTTTACGGTCTACCCCTTTAAAGGAGACGGTTTCTTTGATGAAGATTTTTTGAATGAGCAACAAGCTATTTGGGAGGGAAAATATATTCGGCACGTACACTTTGATCATCCTATCATTATAAAAATGGATGGGAAGCATAGTCTAGGAGTTGTAATGAAACCTGAAAAATCAAAGAACTAATTTCGAAAATCAAGATTAGGAAATAGAAGACCAATTTACATTCGTTTTTCGAAGTTTACGAAGCTGATGCCAAATAATTTCGTTTTGAGGTAAATCACATTCAGAGTCTTGGTTGAGAAGTTGGGTTGCAACATCGCGTGCCAATTGTAATAACTGATTATCTTTTGTGATATTCGCAATTTTCAAATCAAAAGCTATTCCACTTTGTTGCACACCATCAAGATCGCCAGGACCACGCAACTTTAAGTCTTCTTCCGCTATTTCGAAGCCATCGGTTGTTTCGACCATTATTTGCATTCGTTTTGTGGTCGTTTCGCTTAATTTATGCCCTGTAATAAGCAAACAATAAGATTGTTTAGCCCCACGCCCTACTCTCCCCCGTAATTGATGTAGTTGAGCTAAGCCGAATCGCTCTGCATTTTCTATGATCATAACAGAAGCATTCGGTACATTTACACCAACCTCTATAACCGTTGTCGC
The DNA here is from genome assembly GCA_036652575.1 of Bacteroidaceae bacterium. Lineage (GTDB taxonomy): Bacteria > Bacteroidota > Bacteroidia > Bacteroidales > Bacteroidaceae > Alloprevotella. Next base: position 59,884 of record JAVVVP010000002.1, on the reverse strand, counting down.
CACAAGTATTTTTGTTTCACCATTGACAAAACGTTGCATCTCTGCATCCTTTTCGGCAGATTTCATTTTCCCGTGAAGCTTTCCTATTTTATACTGCGGAAATAATTGCGAAATGCGTATAAATCCATCCTCTAAATTTTTAATGTCTATTTTTTCACTCTCCTTTATTAAAGGATAAACCATATAAACTTGATGCCCAAGTTCTATTTCATGATGGATCCCCGAATAAATTTGACATATATTATTGTCGAAATAGTGCCGAGTTTCAATCGGTTTACGCCCTGGCGGTAATTCATCTATCACACTTACATCTAGATCTCCATACACGGTCATAGCTAAGGTTCGTGGTATAGGTGTTGCTGTCATAACAAGCACATGTGGTGGTTTTACATTCTTAGTCCAAAGCTTTGCGCGTTGAGCTACTCCAAAACGATGTTGCTCATCAATTACGACCATACCTAGATTAGAGAAGGCTACAGTTTCTTCGAGTAACGCATGGGTACCTATCAATATCTTTATTTGTCCAGACAATACATTTTCAAGGAGTTTCACTCTACGTTGTCCTCGAACAAAACCAGTAAGCATATCAACCGTGATATTCATCCCGTGTAACAAATTTCGTATGGTAGTAAAATGTTGTTCTACAAGAATTTCAGTTGGTGCCATCAAACATACTTGATACCCATTATCAAGAGCAATAAGCATTGTCATTAAAGCCACCATCGTTTTTCCGCTGCCCACATCTCCTTGCAACAAACGGTTCATTTGCCTCCCGCTTCCCAAATCCTTTCTTATCTCTTTTATCACCCTCTTTTGTGCTTCTGTGAGCACAAATGGTAAATGTTCATTGAAAAATTGCAGAAAGTTTTCACCTACTTTTGAAAAAACGTTGCCACGATATTTCAATTTTCGATCTTTTGCATATCTCAAAATGTTAAGTTGTAAGTAAAACAGCTCCTCAAACTTTAGTCGTCGTTCGGCGGATGGCAAATCGTTGCTAGTAGTTGGCTGATGGATTTGATATAATGCCTCACTAAGCCCAATCAGTTTTTGCTCAGAGAGTAAATAGAGAGGCAAGGTTTCTGTTATTTTATCTTGGATCTGTGCAAATAGATTCTTTATAATTTGCTCCATCGTTTTGCTCGTCAGTCCATGTCGCTTCATTCGATCCGTTGTATGATAATAAGGTTGAAGTCGCAAACAAACGTCACTATCACGAGTTCCTATTTCATCCATTTCAGGATGAGAGATAGAGAATTTTCCATTGAAAGAAATCGGTTTTCCGAGTAACACATACGTTTGATTAAACTTTAGACTTTTGGCAATGAACTTTATACCTGCAAACCATATTAACTCTATGGTTCCTGTACCATCTGAAAACAAAGCAGAAAGACGACGTTTACGTCCTTCCCCTTCTGTATTAAAACTTATAATTTTACCTTTTAGCTGTACAAAAGGCATTCCAACCTGCAAGTGGTTGATAAAATAGATAGAGCTGCGATCGATGTACTTAAAAGGAAAAAAATAAAGCAAATCATTCAGCGAAAAAATGCCGAGTTCATCATTTAGAAGCTTTGAGCGTGATGGCCCAATACCTTTTAGATATTTAATATCTTGTAAAAAAATATCGTACATAAAACTCAATAAGTTTTGCTAAGCAAAACTTCCGCGACCTTCAGGTCAAAGGGTGTTGTAAGCTTAATATTTTCAATATTACCCTCTACCAATTCTATTTTTCCTCCTATACGTTCTACGACCGAAGCATCGTCTGTAAAATGCTCGCAATAAGGTTGCTCATAAGCTTTCTTTATCAATTGAACATCAAATGTTTGTGGTGTTTGAACTATACGATAAAGTGAGCGATCTACTGCCATACTCTGATCTTCTGCTACAAGCTGACGAATGCTTTCAGATGGAGATATGACAGGTATTGCAACTTGCTTTTGTTTAGCAACACGCAAGCACTCCCGAAGAACAGTATGAGAAACAAAAGGTCGTACGCCATCATGTATCATGACAAGTTCTGACTTACAATCGATCAATGCCAACCCATTCTTTACGGAATGAAAACGAGTTTCACCTCCATCTGCTATCTTGTGTTCTATACAGAATCCATAAGTTTGACACAAGGTTCTCCAATAATCTTGTTGAGCACGAGGTAGCACGAGTATTATTTTTATGGATTTATCAAACTCATAGAAGTTCAAGATCGTACGCATAAGCACAGGCATTCCAGCTATTTCCAAAAATTGTTTTGGAAGTGAGCTACCCATTCTTACCCCTTTTCCGCCTGCTACTACGAGAAGAGAATTCATTTCACAAGTTCTGAATATAGCATTCCAGCTTTAACGCTATCGGTCAATTCCTTACCCGCAAGCCTTTCAACTAATGCAAACGCAAATGGCATAGCTGCTGCAGGACCCTTTCCTGTAATAATATTTCCATCTATTTCTACAAGAGAACCAGTGCATTGAGCTCCTTTAAGATATTCCTCAAAGCCTGGATAACACGTAGCACGCTTTCCCTCAAGAAGTCCCATTAGACCATAAACTAAAGGTGCTGCACAAATAGCAGAAATTAATTTTCCTGTATTAAAATGCGTTATAATGGCAGAACGCAAAGCATCGCATTTTGAAAGATTTGTAGCTCCTGGCATTCCACCTGGTAATATAAAGAGTTGACTCTCCTCTAAATTAGCTTCTGCAATCAGTTCATCGGCCGTTATTAGAATATCGTGTGAGCTAAGAACTTGTTTGCTATCCGTTATAGAAACCGTATGAATTTCTAGCCCTGCACGGCGAATTATATCAACAATTTGTATTGCTTCGGTTTCTTCAAAACCAGTAGCAAGAAATAAGTGTATTATTTTCATTTTGAATGGAGTATTTATTGTAAATAGTTTAAATATCTTTTGATGGTAGTTTCTAATCCGAAGTATAAAGCTTCGCAAATAAGTGCATGCCCTATGCTAACTTCGTCTATCCAAGGAATAGCAGAATGTAAATAAGCAATATTGTCTAAGCTCAAATCATGACCTGCATTTAATCCTAGTCCATTCTCTTTTGCTCGCTTTGCAGCTTCAAGAAAAGAAAGAACAGCCTCCTGCTTATTAGAAGGAAAAAGTGTAGCATAAGGTTCTGTGTAAAGTTCTACACGATCAGAACCGATTTTTGCAGCATAATCTATCATTTCTAAATCTGTAGAAACAAATAGAGATGTTCGGATACCTGCTTCTTTAAAAACCTTCACCGTGTGGCACAAAAAAGCTTCGTTTTTCTTCGTATCCCAACCGTGATTAGATGTCAGTTGATTGGGTGCATCAGGAACAAGAGTTACTTGCGTGGGAGAGACTTCGAGTACAAGCTCACAAAAACTTTGGTTGGGATAACCTTCTATATTAAATTCTGTCCTTATGCTATGCTTTAGGTCTCGTACATCTTGATAGCGAATATGCCTTTCATCGGGGCGTGGATGTACAGTAATTCCTTGTGCTCCAAATGTTTCACAATCAAGAGCGACTCTCAATACATTTGGGTTATCACCTCCTCGGGCGTTGCGAAGTGTCGCAATCTTATTGATGTTAACGCTTAATTTTGTCATCTTCAATTATTAATTTGACGTTCAGGTAGGAGATAATGCAAAAAATGTGGTATTTTTGCAAGACTTTCCTTTTGCAAAAGTAATAAAAACTTCCATCTAAAGCATAGGGAAAAGTATTAAAATAGAATATATGGAGCAACAACACATAAAATTTGCCCTTTTCGGGAACATTTATCAGGAAGAAAAGTCTGCTTTTGTAGGTTCAGTCGTAAAGGCTTTATCAGATCACGGTGCCGTACTTGCTATTGAAAAAGAGTTTTATCAATATCTATCCACCACTCTTTGCTTGACAATAAAGCCTGATGAAATCATCGAGACTTCTAACTTTTGTGCAGATTTTGTTATTTGCCTTGGTGGCGATGGTACGTTTCTTAAAGCAGCAAGTGCAGTTGGCAATAAAAACATTCCGATTCTTGGCATCAACATCGGACGATTGGGCTTTATGGCAGAAGTTTCGCCCAATGAAATAGAGGCAGCGGTACGTGCTATTTATCATAAAGAATACGAAATAGAAGAAAGAACAATTCTACAAGTAAACAAAGAGGCGCTCTCATCCAAAGATTTATATCCATGTGCTCTAAATGAAATTGTTGTACTAAAACACGATAATTCTTCAATGATAGCTATCACGACCCATATTAATGGTGAATTTCTTACCACCTATCAAGCTGATGGCTTAATCGTTTCTACCCCCACGGGATCAACCGGATATTCTTTAAGCGTAGGAGGTCCCATTATTGTACCGCAGAGTACATCCATTGTACTTACGCCTGTAGCTCCACACAGTCTTAACGTTAGACCAATTGTTTTATGTGACGACGTAGAAATAACACTGAATATAGGAAGCAGAAGCCATAATTTTCTCGTAGCAATAGATGGTAGGAGCGAAAGCTGTAAAGCGACAACTGTAATTACAATAAAAAAAGCGCCCTATACAATTAAGGTTGTAAAACAATTAGGAAAAAGTTTTTTTTGTACTCTTCGAGATAAACTAATGTGGGGTACGGATCAACGTAGATGAAAAGATGAAGATATTTAAAAAGAAGACAGATAAAGAATCTATTCCAATACGAATAATAGCAGCATGGCTTTGGGATATACTAAAAGAGAATCGTATGCAAGCTCTAATCAATACAACGCTAGGAGTAGGCATCGTACTTCTAGAACTAATGTTTGTATGGGCTACTAAATTCACTATAGATATTGCAACACTCGGTAACGCCTCCTACACCATAACAAATGGCGCAATTTTACTTATTGTGATTCTTTTCACACAAATCATTATCACATTTATCAGCAAATGGATAAGAGCTATTTTAGGAGTTAAAGCACAAAATCAGATGCAAAAGAAACTTTTTGAAAAGCTCCTCAATAGCGAATGGCAAGGATTGGAGAATTATCATAGCGGAGACATCCTAAATAGAATAGAAAGAGATGTAACAGACACCACGAATTTTCTTACAGAACAATTACCACAACTAATTACAATTTTCGTACAACTAATAGGTGCCTTCTTGTTTTTGTTTGTTCTAGATAAGAATTTAGCTTGTATTGTCGTAATCATAGCGCCTATATTTATATTACTAAGTAAATTATATATCAAGAAAATGCGTAATCTCACTCACGAAATACGCAACAGCGATAGCAAGATACAATCCATACTTCAAGAAAGTGTACAGCATCGTATGGTTATTAAAACCTTAGAAAGGAGTCAAACAATAACAGAACGTCTTGCCTCTTTTCAAAAAACATTGCGTTCACAAGTTCGAAACAAAACAAAATATGCAGCATCGTCTTCTACTATAATGAGTATTGGTTTTTCTGCAGGTTATTTGGTTGCCTTCCTTTGGGGGGTTAGTCGGCTAGAAAGTCATGAAATAAGCTATGGAGCTATGATTGCCTTTATCCAACTCGTAGGACAAATACAACGTCCTGTTAGCAGCCTTACCAAATTCGTTCCGTTATTTATAAGCGTATTTACAGCTAGTGAAAGACTTATAGAACTTGATAGAGTGCCTCAAGAAACCAAGGAACCATCACACCCCTTAGACGGAGCTATCGGTATTAGATACGAAAATGTAACGTATTCTTATATAAAAGACGGCAAAAAAATATTCGATCATTTCAGCTATGATTTTAGTCCCAATGGTTGTATTGCTATTTTGGGTGAAACGGGTGCTGGGAAAACAACCCTCGTGCGTCTTATGTTATCACTTATACGGCCCAATAGCGGGAATGTCATTCTATATAACCATGTAAAAGAAGAGAAAATCAGTTCCTTGTCTAGATGCAATTTTGCCTATGTTCCCCAAGGGAATACACTTTTCAGTGGAACTATTTTAGAAAATCTGCTACTCGGTAATCCAACAGCTACAGACAAGCAAATAAAAGACGCTTTAAAAAGTGCGTGTGCAGAATTTGTATTTAAACAGTTGCCACTAGGTATAGAAACGCGATGCGGTGAACAGGGGTATGGACTTTCAGAAGGACAAGCTCAGAGAATTTGTATAGCAAGAGCATTACTTAGGAACTGCAAGATACTTCTATTAGACGAAGCGACATCTGCCCTGGATGGAGAGACAGAGGAAAAATTGATAAAAAATATAATTGAAGCGAATAAGGATCGAACACTCATATTTGTTACACATAGAACAAAAATATTAGATTTTTGTTCTCAGACACTAACTCTTTAAAGCCAAAGGTCTTGACCTCTGAAACAAGAAAAAAGAACAAAAATACTTTTTATTTTTCCTCGGATACAACTCTATTTATCTAAAAAAAATAGATACTTTTGCACTATGAATGAATTGACAAAACATATTGAAGCATTACTTTTGAACCACGACTGCGTAATCATACCAGGTCTGGGTGGTTTTGTATCACAGTATGTAGAGTCTTATTATATAAAGGAAGAGAGCTCTTTTTTTCCACCTTATCGCACGGTTGGTTTTAATCCACAGTTGACATTAAACGATGGTTTACTCGTACAATCCTTTATGCAGACCTATGACACGAGCTATCCTGAAGCGATTGAAATGATAGAGCAAAAAGTTGACCACATCATGGCAGAGCTTCATAAAAAATGTAGTTGCGAATTTGAAGGTATCGGGTCTCTCTCTCTAACACTAAGTGGCATTTATACCTTTACACCGTTTGAATCAGGAGTCCTCACTCCCACTCTTTATGGACTGACTTCATTTCAGATGAAATCCGCATCAGAGCTACGCAAACAAGCCTCTATTGCAGAAACGATCATCAAAGAAAATCTTTCCACAAAAGAAGAAGAACCGCCATCCTCCATTCTTCAAATCCAGAAAGAACAGAAACATTACACAATCAATGTAAATAGAACCATCGCGAACTATGCGGTTACAATTGCGGCTGCAATCATGATCTACTTTATGTTTTCCATACCAGTGGAAAATGCAAACAACTTTAGTGCATCTAAAAATGCCACGTCTGATGGACTTTTAATCGGATTATCAACTTTGCTCCAAAATGAGAAAGTCACCCATAGAGCCCTAACGAATAAAATAGTGATTGACTCAATAGACCATTTATCACTCCAAAAGAACGCGAAAAAAGAGGCTCTATTATCTACAGTTGTAGAAAAGGACATAAAAACAGAAAAGCCAGCTACCGTCCAAACGTCTGAAGACGCACTAGAATATGCAATCGTAGTAGCAAGTGCCGTTACCATTAAAAACGCAACTAAATTCGTCAAAGAACTTCACAAACAAGGATTTTCAAATGCTCGTGTCTATCAAAAAGGTAAAATGACACGCGTTTTATGTTCACAATACAACAGCGAAAAAGAAGCATATAAGACACTTACAAAAATACGTGAGAACGAATCTTTTAGCGAAGCTTGGGTTATGTCGATTAAATAGCCCTTTTCTTAATACCACAATCAAAAAATGAAAAAAGTACGCTGTCCTAAATGTGAGAATTACATAACATTTGACGACTCATCATACGAATGTGGGCAGATGCTTGTATTTGAATGTACAAATTGTCGCAAACAATTTAAAATACGTATCAAAGGAAAAGAGGACGTTGCTCCTGAAAACAAGTTTGGCTACCTCGTTGTGGTAGAAAATATATTCCATTTCCGTCAAGAAATTCCATTAAAAGAAGGTGATAACGTTATCGGGCGACGCGTACAAGGAACAAACGCAAATATGCCAATAGACACGATTGATCCCAGCATAGATACAACGCACTGCATAATCAATGTTCGTGCCACCAAACAAGGACCTCTAAAATACACACTACGTGATGCTCCGAGTAATACAGGGACCTTCTACATGAACGATGTTCTTGGGGTGGGAGAACGCCGTGTAATAGAAAATGAATCTATTATAACGATTGGAGCTACAACTCTTATTTTACACGCAAAACAAGAAGAATCTTAGATTCCTTTCATTTCTATTTAAAAAGAAAGGATAAGCCTTTGTCAGGAAGCAGATTTATTGTATTTTTGCTTCGTTTTATCGATTCTTTTACTTTGATAATAATGAAGTAAAGATAAACTAATTATGAAATAATGTATAGAACTAAAACTTGTGGTGAGCTTAGCCTTACCAACGAAGGACAGGACGTCGTATTATCAGGCTGGGTGCAACGCACTAGAAAAATGGGTGGTATGACTTTTGTCGATTTAAGAGATCGCTATGGTATCACTCAGCTAGTTTTTAACGAAGAAACGAACGCAAACCTTTGCGAACAAGCCAACAAACTCGGAAGAGAATTCGTGATACAAGTAACAGGAACTGTAAAAAAAAGATTTAGTCCAAACGACAAAATACCTACAGGAGCCATTGAAATTATCGTGTCTGAACTTTGCATTCTCAATAAGTCAGATGTACCTCCGTTTACAATAGAAGACAATACAGACGGAGGAGATGATATTCGTATGAAATATCGCTATTTAGATCTTCGACGTAATAATGTTCGTAGCAATATAGAACTACGCCATAAAGTCTGCTTTGAAGTACGCCGTTATTTAGATAGTAAAGGCTTTTTAGAAATAGAAACACCGATTCTTATTGGTTCAACGCCAGAAGGCGCACGCGACTTTATTGTACCATCAAGAATGAACCCAGGAAGTTTTTACGCATTACCACAAAGCCCTCAATTATTTAAGCAACTCTTAATGGTTGCAGGTATGGATCGCTATTTTCAAATTGCCAAATGTTTTCGCGATGAAGATTTAAGAGCTGACCGCCAACCTGAATTTACACAGATTGACTGCGAAATGAGTTTTGTAGAACAAGAAGATATTATTACCCTCTTTGAAGGTATGGCAAAATACTTGTTCAAAGAAATTAGCAACTACGAGTTGACAGAACCGTTTCTACGCCTCTCTTGGCAAGATGCCATGTGCCGCTTCGGATCAGACAAGCCAGATATGCGCTTTGAAATGGAATTTGTAGAACTTATGGATGTATTGAAAGGTACGGGTGATTTTACCGTATTTAATGATGCCGAATACATTGGTGCTATTTGTGCAACAGGATGTGCTGATTATACTCGCAAACAACTTGATCAACTAACAGACTTTATAAAGAGCCCACAGATAGGAGCAAAAGGTTTAGTTTATGCTCGTGTTCAAAACGATGGCATCGTAAAAAGTTCTGTGGATAAATTTTATTCGCCAGAAGTTCTGAACTCATTGAAAGAGAAAATGAATGCAACAGCTGGTGACTTGATACTCATACTTAGTGGCGAAAATGCGATGAAAACACGTAAGCAACTATGCGAGCTTCGTTTAGAAATGGGTACGCGTCTAGGACTTCGCAATAAAAATAAATTTTCATTACTTTGGGTAATAGACTTCCCTATGTTTGAATGGAGTGACGAAGAAAACAGATTGCTTGCCATGCATCATCCTTTCACCTCTCCTAAGCCCGAAGATATAGAATTATTAGATACTGCTCCAGCAAAAGTACGTGCAAATGCTTACGATATGGTATGCAATGGTGTAGAAGTGGGTGGAGGTAGTATCCGTATTCATAATCAAGAACTTCAAAGTAAAATATTTAGCATACTTGGTTTCACCAAAGAACGGGCAGAACAGCAGTTCGGTTTCTTGACAAATGCCTTTAAGTATGGAGCTCCTCCTCATGGTGGATTAGCATATGGGCTAGACCGTTGGGTTTCTCTTTTTGCAGGGCTTGATAGTATACGCGATTGTATCGCCTTCCCCAAAAACAACTCAGGACGTGATGTTATGTGTGACGCACCCTCTACGGTAGATCCCGCACAACTAGAAGAGCTTAGTTTAAAGATTGATTTGAAAGCATAATACAACTGAGATATTTCAATCTATATTAGCGTGTCACACCATCTCATCATAAAGTAAAAAGAATCGAGCACGCTCGATTCAGAAAAGCAGCGCGCTCGATTTTAAAATCGAGCGCGCTGCTTTTTTTGCCTGTAACTCAACTCTATGGAAAAACAGTAGCTAAAAAAGCAGAAACTTCCACTCTGAACTATTCTTTAATAAAAAGTTTGTTGTAACTTTGCTACCCATAAATAGGAATACATATATAAAAACTTTAGGGAAAATAGTACGTTGGTTTGTAGGCATTTTAATAAGTGTCTACTTATTATCTGTTCTGCTGTTTAAAATACCAGCAGTCAATGTTTCTTTTGCCAATTTCATAGCAAAAGAAGTAGGCAACGTTCTATCTACAAAAGTAAGCATTGAAGATATTAGTTTAGGTATGTTTAATCGTATCATTCTTAATGGTGTTTCGATAGAAGATCAAACACATAAAGAGCTTTTAAAGGCAAAGCGTATTTCTGTCAAAATCGAGTATCTACCTTTACTTAAAGGTGTTATTTCCATACGCAACGTTGAACTAGTGAATCTATACGCAAATTTATATAAGAAAGACCCGAAAGCAATAGCCAACTATCAGTTTATTCTCAACGCTCTAAAAAGCGACAGCAAGAAAGAAGCATCATCTCTCGACCTTAATATAAACTCTTTAATTGTAAGACGAGCAACCATACAGTATAACATTCTATCTAACCCTACAACTATTGGCAAACTAAACACCTCACATCTCAACTTTAGCAAAGTAAACGTAAATCTGCGTTTGCAAAAACTCACTTCCGATTCCATAAACTTACGCGTTCGCTCTATCTCTGCAACAGAAGCTTGCGGACTAAACCTTCAAAATCTATCCTTCAAGGTGGTGGCTAATAGTCAAGTGTGTAAAATAAGTAATTTCAACTGTAAACTACCGAACACGAATATAGATATCCCTGTAATAAATTGCACATTTAACGAAAAGGGAGAAAAACGCGACATAAAGAGTCTACAAACAAGCCTTCACCATGTTCAACTTTCACCATCAGACTTTGCATGGCTTATACCAGAATTGAAGGAAATAGAGGAGAAAATAGACTTCTCTACAAAAGTACACTTCGCCTATAAGGACTTAACGTTAGCCAACTTCATCCTCAAAAGCCACAGTAAAAATATAGATATTAAAGGTCGCATAAATATATATAATATACTGGATAAAAGAGATATACAAATTAAAACTTACTTTTCAAAGATATCTATCACAGGGAATGGAATAAAATATTTATATAAAAGCATACTCCCTCATAAGGAGGATAAGGATGTCCCAACCATACTTAATAAACTGGGGAATGTGGAATACATAGGTAAAGTTGTTTTCTTTCATCAGAAATTAGAAATCAACGGTTCTATTAAAACTGGCGCAGGTAGTCTTCTTGCACATCTTTCACTCTATAAAGACAAACGCTTTGAAGCAAAAATACGAAAGGCGGAAATAAAACTAGGCACATTACTTTCTAAAGAAGATCAGATAGGTTCTGTTTCTTTAGAACTAAACTGTAAAGGTGTACTCTCTGCCATTAAAAAAATGACTGCAACCTGCGATGCGAAAATTAAAAGTATTGAGTTGAATCATTACAAGTATAAAGACCTTCTGATAAGCTGTGCTTTAACCAACGGTCTTTTAAAAAGTAGTGTAAACCTAAATGATGCCAATCTTAAAGGTTTTACCGAAATAACAACAAACATTGGAAATAGCACGTTCTTTTATAAACTAAATGGCAAGATCGACAGACTCTCGCCACAAGCACTTTACCTTACAAAGAAGTATGGTAAAACTAATTTTAGTGTCTCTTGGTGCGCAAACTTATCAGGTAAAGACCTCAGCAACTTAAGTGGGAAAATTGCAATAAAAAACTTTTGTATGAGTAACGAAACAGAACATTATAAACTAGATAGCCTGATCTTAAGTTCTCAAGAAGTAAAAGGGAAACGTTATATAAAACTAAATAGTGATTTTGCATCAGGTTTATTATATGGTCATATAGATTTTACAACTTTAGAACAAAGTATTCGACACATTGCAAGTAAAAACTTTCCTTCTATCAATGCGGACACACACGCCCAAAGAAGTAACAACGATTTCAACTTTGAATTGCAAATACACAAAAGCGATTTCATAGAACAGCTATTACAGCAACCTATAAAAATAAGCCAGCAAACATCAATATTAGGACATTTAAATGAGAAAGAAGAAACACTTCATGTATCCGTTGGCGTACCCCAAGCAACCTACGATGGTAGCAACTATTCAAATATCAAACTCTATTGCTCTGCCGCACAAGGGCAAATAAGAACTCTTACTCAGTTAACGAAACAGATGAAACATTCTAATTTACAGATGGTTCTTGAAGCAAAAGCACAAGGCGAGAACCTCTATACAGACTTAGAATGGGATACAGACGGTAAATCGGTCTATAAAGGAGCTCTACGCGCTACATCTACAATTCGCTACAATGAAAAGAAAGAAGTCACAATTAATACCGAAATAGCACCATCTTTCATTACAATACACGACTCCGTTTGGACCGTTCGCCCATCCTCTGTACAACTCAATAACAACGAATTGCATATTCATCATTTCAAAATAGGTCATAAGGAACAATTCCTAGCACTTGATGGCTCACTTTCTAAGACCTCTGGCGACTCCTTAATAGCAGAACTTAAGGATGTTAACCTAGAATACGTTTTTGACCTCTTAAACTTCCACGCGGTAGACTTCGCGGGTTTAGCTTCCGGATATGTATATATGAACAAAACAGGTGGCACACCGAAAGCAATGACACAAATAAGTGTAAAGAATTTCAGGTTAAACGGAGCAGCGATGGGAACACTGAACGCAAATGGGCGTTGGAATAACACCGAAAAACAAATTGACATCAACGCGTCCATTACAGAGCCGAATGTAGCTCATACAGAAATAAAAGGATATGTATCTCCAGAAAGAGATGGTTTAGACCTTCGCTTCACCTCACAAAATACACCTGTAGGCTTTCTTAATAAATTTCTGGGAGATATAATGAAAAATATAAATGGGCGAACATCGGGAACCTTTCGATTATCGGGCACATTTGATAAATTACAATTAGAAGGAAAGCAACTCGCCAACGTAAGTGCAGAAGTGAAAGCTTTAGGAACTACTTACCACTTACAGAACGATTCCATTCTACTTGAACCAGGAATTATCAAAATGGATCAGATTAAGCTATCTGATTCATTTGGTGGTACAGGCATCCTGACAGGATACGTAACGCACGACTTTATTCGCAATATGAAATACGATTTCAAAATAAAGACGAACAACCTAATGGGTTATAATGTAGACAAAAGCAGCCAACAATCTTTCTACGGAACTATTTTTGCAACAGGAGACGTTCACCTTTGGGGAGGTCCGAAACAAATAAATGCAGACATTTATATAATGCCAAATGAAAAGACAGTGTTTGTATATAATGCAGCAAAGCCATCCGAAATAAATGACACAAAATTTATTACCTTTATAGATAAAACGCCAGCGGAAGAGCAGAGCAATTCTATCATAAAGTCTACATCAACACATACCAAAGAACACGAGAATAACAAAGAAGAAGAGAATAGCGATATGTATCTCAACTTTATTATAGATGCCAACCCAAATGCTACGCTCAAAGTTATAATGGACGAAAAATCTGGAGACTACATAAGTTTGAATGGATATGGGAATTTACGTGCAAACTTTTATAACAAAGGAAAATTCCAACTGTATGGTACGTATCGCATCGACCAAGGCTTATACAAGATGACCATTCAAGATGTCATCTACAAGGATTTTAAATTCAAGCAAGGGGGCACAATTATATTTGGTGGCGACCCCTTCAAAGGAAACTTAAACCTACAAGCCGCATATACCGTGAATTCGGCAAATTTAAACGACTTAAACATAGGCACCAACTTCTCTAATAATTCTGTAAAAGTAGACTGCTTACTTAACTTTTCAGGAACAGCGGGTGCGCCGAACGTTAACTTCGACTTAGATCTTCCTACCGTTAATGATGATGAAAAACAAATGATTCATCAGCTTATCAAATCAGAAGAAGATATCAATATGCAAGTTATTTACTTGCTTAGTGTTGGGCGTTTCTATACCTACAATTATAATGCAACAAACTACAGCACCAATCAAAGTCAATCGGCTGTAGCAATGCGTTCCTTACTTTCAAGCACCCTGAGTGGGCAAATAAATTCGATGTTATCCAATGCCATAGGCAGTAGTAATTGGAGTTTTGGAACAGACCTTGCAACAGGTAATACAGGTTGGAATGATATGGAAATTAAAGGTTTATTATCGGGCCGTTTGTTGAACAATCGCTTGCTTATAAATGGGAATTTTGGTTATCGCGATAAACCAGAGTATGCAGGAAACTTCATAGGAGATTTCAACATCCAATATTTACTAAACAAATCTGGTAACATTAGTCTCAAAGCTTATAGTGAAACGAACGATCGCTACTTTACAAAATCATCATTAACAACTCAAGGTGGCGGAATTATCTTTAAACGAGATTTTAGCTCCTTCAAGAACTTATTTGGACGTTCTAAAAAGAAAGGTTCAATCCCAACGAAAGCCATTCCTTAAACTGCAAGTAGCCATCATCACCCTTTTTCCCATTATCGTCAAAGCGAGGAAACAAAAAAATCTTCGTACTCAAATATTTGTTTATCATGAGGTCAAAGGTATTCTCCCACTCTATCATAGAATATTTATAATTTGAAAAATAATAAATACGACCATACCACGATACATTATTAATAATCTTCCAGCTATAATTCACCGTAACATTCGAACCAAAAGCAGCTTTAATATGGCTCTTATTATAAACATTATACGCAGAAGTTAAAGCATCTCTATCTACATATTTTAAATCATAAGCAAGAGGTGCTATATTTGCCGATAATGAAAAATTCTTTATACCCAACCGATAATCCATACCAACAGAAAATACACTTTCAAAAGGCGACATAAAGTCAGAATATACCTTCTTATCGTTATTTCTATATCCTGGATGGAACTGGGTCCAGCTCTGTAACAGAACCGTATAATACCAATGTTTGGAAGCTTGTAGACCTAGTTTATTCGTTAAACGAAGCTGATCACTATACGTTTTATACTTATGCAAATCATCATTGCGAGACGATTGAAAGCCGAGCTTCATTTCTAATGTGTTCTCAAATCTGATTTTTTGTTTGTTGTTATAATTCGCCCGAAGTACGCATGCGGTTAGCAACGAATTATTACTTTCCCCTCCTTTATACCAATTATCGGAAATATAGTTTTGCGTAAACTGCAAAGAGAAGTTGCCAGAGAAAGTCCAAAAATTAGGTTTGTGTACAACGATACTAAAATCACCTGGCAGAATATCAGAATAAGGAGTTTCTACCTTTTCTGCAAATTTTACTTCATGATGAATGTCCTTATCTAAATCACTTCGTAGCCCATCATTTTTTTGTAAATCACTTTCTGTACCACTTACATATTGAGGATTTTGAGTATATAAATCAGTCAAGATATCATCCATATAATCCTCTTGTTTATATGTCCCTTCATCAACGATACCAAGCATAGCCGCTTTCCATTTCACCATTTCTTCAGGTTTCCATTCTGCCTGCATCTTGTTTTTCACAGGACTAGAATAAAACGTTGGGCGAAAGAACAAACGAAAATAATAAGGATTACTCAACGTATCATCCTTTGCATATTCCCATTTATTATATTTTTGCATTAAAGTAGACAAGGAATCAGAGTATTGCTTAAGAATGTTTATGATCACCTTACTTTTAGAGTTATGCAATGATTTTTGTGCGTTTACAGACTGACACACAAAGGATAAGAGTATCAAACCAAGTATATTTCTCATATTTTTCACCATTTATGAAGGCAAAGTTAATTTATTTTTCACTGGTAGATGGTAGTATGACACTTTTTTTTCGTATTTTTGCTGACTTAATTAAGAACTAAACAATATCACATCGTGGCAGAAACAAAATATATCTTCGTTACAGGTGGTGTCGCCTCCTCTTTAGGTAAAGGTATCATCTCATCATCCATCGGGAAATTACTTCAAGCGAGAGGTTACAAAATCACTATTCAAAAGTTTGACCCATACATAAATATAGATCCAGGGACTCTAAACCCCTATGAACACGGAGAGTGTTATGTAACTGTTGATGGGCAAGAAACCGACTTAGACCTCGGTCATTACGAACGCTTTACAGGTATTCAGACAACGAAAGCTAACAATATAACGACAGGACGTATCTATCAAAGTGTTATAGAAAAAGAGCGTCGTGGTGATTATCTTGGTAAGACGATTCAAGTTGTACCCCATATTACAGACGAGATTAAACGTTGTATTAAACACCTTGGCATAAAGCACAACTTTGATTTTGTTATAACTGAAATCGGTGGAACGGTAGGCGATATAGAGGGTCTCCCCTTTCTGGAGGCTATTCGACAACTTAAATGGGAACTTGGTAAGAATGCGATAAGTGTACATCTTACTTATGTACCCTATTTAGCCGCTGCGAAAGAATTAAAGACAAAACCGACACAACATTCCGTAAAAGAGCTTCAAAGTCTTGGAATTCAACCAGATGTTTTAGTTCTACGTGCTGAGCATGAATTAGGTGTTGCACTTAGAAAAAAAGTAGCAAGCTTTTGTAACGTCGCTCCAGAAGCGGTAGTTCAAAGTCTTGATATGCCGACTATTTACGAAGTACCATTGAGCATGCAGGCACAAGGCTTAGATGCAACGATTCTTCGCAAACTAAATATGGAAGTTGGACCAACGCCAGAACTTGGACCATGGCGTAATTTCCTTGAGCATATTCGTAATGCAAAAGAAACATTAAATATCGGACTTGTTGGAAAATACGACCTTCAAGATGCCTATAAAAGTATTCTCGAATCACTTTCTCAGGCAGGGATATACAACGATCGCAAAGTAAAGACCCACTTCATAAATAGTGAAAAACTTACAGACGCGAACGTTAATATAGACATTGATAAAATGGATGGTATTATGATTTGTCCAGGCTTTGGTCAACGCGGTATAGAAGGGAAAATAACAGCAGCAAAATATTGTCGTGAAAAGAATATTCCAACCTTTGGTATCTGTCTAGGTATGCAAATTATGGTTGTTGAATTTGGACGCAATGCTCTTGGATTCACCGATGCGAATAGTACAGAAATGGATGCAAAGACTCCATACAATGTCATCGATATAATGGAGGAACAAAAGAACATCACCAATATGGGCGGAACCATGCGCCTAGGTGCTTATGAATGCAAACTTAAAAAAGATAGTTTAGCTTATGCTGCTTATAAACAAGAAAGCATTCAAGAACGCCATCGTCATCGCTATGAATTCAATAGCGCCTACAAAGCCGATTACGAAAAAGCAGGAATGCTATGTGTCGGCGAAAATCCAGATAGTAATTTAGTTGAAGTAGTAGAGATTCCCTCTCTTACTTGGTATATAGGAACACAATTTCATCCAGAATATAATAGCACCGTACTTAAGCCACACCCTTTGTTCTTAAGCTTTATAAAAGCTATTATTGACAAGAAAAAATAAGAAAAGGCTTTGCCGATAAATAAGGAAATCATTATAACATAAGAATGGATAAAAACACTATCACGGGCTTCGTCCTGATGGCACTTGTATTGATTGGGTTTAGTTACTTTAGTCAACCTAATGAACAAGAAAAAGCTAAAATGCACCAGCAAGATTCTATTATGCTTGCACAAGCTCAACAGCAACAAATAATAAAAGAAGCTGAAAATCTAAAGATTAAAAAGCCTGTTATTGACTCTATTGCAACAGATACGACATCTCTGTTTGGCGAAGCAAAGAAAGGCGAAGCAAAAGATATTATTCTTCAAAATAAAGAAGTAAAGATAGCGATTAGCACAAAAGGTGGATGTATTGCAAACGTCAGTCTAAAGAACTACAAAAATCAGCAAAAGCAACCTGTAAACTTGTATAGCAACAAGAATGCAAAAATGGATTTTATTTTTGCAGGTCGTGAAGAGAATATACGTACAAGCCAATATTACTTTACCCCAACGAACGTTACCGACAGTACTGTAACCATGCAACTTACAGCGAAGAATGGAGGCGTCATTAGTCTTGATTACAAACTTCTGGGCGAACATTACATGGTAAATTTTGCTATTGCTACGAAAGGTCTTGAAAATCAGTTCGCAGCTTCGGCTAAAAATATTGCTATAGAATGGACAGACTCTACACAGCAACAAGAAAAAGGATATAAATTCGAAAACCAATATGCCACTCTTACTTATAAGAAAAAAGATAATGGTACCGATTATTTAAGTGCTGCAACAGACGAAGAAAAAGACGTTGCAGAGCGCTTAGATTGGGTTGCATTTAAAAATCAATTCTTTAGTTGTGTACTTATATCTAACGAAGATTTCAGCAATGCCAAATTATCGAGTTCTCCACTTCCTGAAAATAGTGGATACCTCAAATATTATAAAGCTTCGATGCAAACTTCGTTAGATCCTACAGGTGCAAAAGCAACAACCATGCAAATGTACTTTGGACCAAACAAATATAGGTTGCTACAAAGTATGAACGAACTTAGCCCCGTCCAAAAAGATTTAAATCTTGAGGAATTAGTCTATCTAGGTTGGCCTCTATTCCGTTACATCAATCGTTTCTTTACTATTTATGTTTTTGACTGGCTCACACAGTTTGGCTTGTCTATGGGAGTTGTACTTCTCATTATTACACTTCTTCTTAAAGTTATTGTCTATCCAACAACACGTAAGAGCTATATTAGTAGCGCAAAAATGCGCGTTCTTAAGCCAAAGATAGATGAAATAGCAAAAAAATACCCCAACAAGGAAGATGCAATGAAAAAGCAGCAAGAAACGATGGCTCTATACAGCAAGTATGGTGCAAGTCCTATGGGAGGATGCTTGCCTATGATGCTACAAATGCCGATCTGGATTGCGATGTTCAACTTTGTACCGAATGCGATAGAACTTCGCCAACAAAGCTTTTTATGGGCTGACGACCTCTCTACATACGATGATGTAATAAGTTGGGGTACTCACATTTGGCTCATTGGCGATCACTTGAGTTTGTTCTGTCTTTTGTTTTGCGTTACGAACTTAATATATAGTTGGATGATGATGCAACAGCAGCAATCTAGTATGGTTGCTGAGCAAGCAAGCCAAATGAAGATGATGCAATATATGATGCTGGCTATGCCTGTATTCTTTTTCTTTATTTTCAACGACTATTCAGCAGGTCTTAACTATTACTATTTCATATCATTACTATTTAGTGCTCTTACCATGTGGTATTTAAAAAGGACGACAGATGATAAGCTGTTGCTTGCTAAAATGGAAGAATTCTACGACAAAAATAAGGACAACCCAAAGAAGGCAAGTGGAATGATGGCACGTTTTGAAGCAATGCAAAAAAAAGCAGACGAACAAAAGAAAAATCAGAAGCGTTGACTTACATCATAAAAACATAGAATAAAGAGACAGCAACAAACCATTGTCAAAGATGGCTTGTTGCTGTCTTGATTTATACAAATAATTAGTCTTATAACTTATGAACCTTACCAAAATGCTTACCGTTGCATCTATTATAGCATCGACTACTGCAACTTCGGTTGTCACCAAAGCTGCTGATGCAACTACTTTTATTGGGAAACAGAACCTCACACTAAAAAACGATCGCCTCACTCCCGAAGTATTATGGGCTATGGGCAGAATTGGAAACTTTGCGATTTCACCAACTGAAAAAGCAGCGGTCTACAATGTTGCATATTATAGTGTACCCGAAAACAAAAGTCATCAGGTGTTATACAGCCTGAATTTAGAGAGCAAGAGTAAAAGCAAGCCCGTACTACTTACTACGTCTAAAAACAATGAACGTAATGCAGTATATATAAAAGGTGGTAGTAAACTAGCTTTTCTGAGCAATGAAAGTGGCACGTCTCAAGTTTGGGAAATGAATCCAGATGGTACTGCTCGCAAACAACTTTCTACAGAAAAAAAAGACATCTCTGAATTTCTATTATCTCCTGATGAAAAGAAAATCATCCTCATCTACGAAATTGAGACGGATGCAACGATTCGCAAAAATCCTTCTGACTTACAAAAAGCTTCAGGTTTTGTTGCGACCGACCTCATGTATAAACATTGGGATCAATACATCACGTCCATACCTCATCCGTTCGTAGCTCATTTCGATGGGAATGCAATTACGGATGCTCAAGATATATTAGAGAATGAGCCGTACGAATGTCCAATGCTCCCTTTCGGAGGTATAGAACAATTAGCATGGAGTCCAAACTCTAAATCGATAGCCTACACGTGTCGCAAAAAAATAGGAAAATCTTATGCAGTAAGCACGGATAGTGATATTTATTTATATGATCTAACTTCTGGCACTACAAAAAATCTATGCAAACCAGCAAACTATTCAGAACCCAAAGCTGACTTAACTCACACCATGCAAAATCAAGTTCTTAATAAGAACACAGAAGATTGTAATATGGGTTATGATACCAATCCTCAATTTTCGCCTGATGGTAAGTATGTAGCATGGTGCAGTATGGAACGTGATGGTTATGAAAGCGACCGTACGCGTCTCTGCGTTTTTGAGATAAAGACAGGTAAGAAAGGATATGTTACCGAAAACTTTGAATCGGGAGTTGATGCCTTTTGTTGGGCAGCGAACTCTAAAGAACTTTATTTCTCGGGGGTTTGGCATGCTACGGCAATGATTTATCGTACAAACTTAAATGGAGAGATAAAAAAACTCACAAACGACATCTGCGACTATTCAATAATAGGTCTTACTCCGAGTGGTAAAGAACTTATTACAAAACGGCATAGCATTAGCCAAGCGGATGAAGTGTATTTTATAACCGCGGCTAGCAAAGGAAAAACAACTATCAAACAAGTTACATTCGAAAATCAGCATTTTTACTCGCAACTTACTTTTGGAGCAGTAAAAGAACGTTGGATAAAGACAACTGATGGAAAAGAGGAACAGTGTTGGATTATCTATCCCCCACATTTCGACCCATCCAAAAAATATCCTACTCTACTTTACTGCGAAGGTGGTCCACAATCTCCTGTTAGTCAATTCTGGAGTTTCCGTTGGAATTTTCAAATTATGGCAGCTGGTGATTATATTATCGTTGCCCCGAACCGTCGCGGTTTACCAGGTTATGGTATGAAATGGCTTGAACAAATTAGTGGCGATTATGCTGGTCAATGTATGCAAGATTATCTTTCGGCCATAGACGATGTATGCAAAGAACCCTACGTAGATACGACACGTTTAGGCTGTGTTGGTGCAAGTTTCGGAGGGTATAGCGTGTATTGGCTTGCAGGGCATCACGAAGGACGTTTCAAATGCTTTATTGCTCATGATGGGATCTACAACACGCAACAACAATACGTAGAAACAGAAGAACTATGGTTCCCTAATTGGGATTTAAAGTGTGCTCCTTGGGAAAAAATAAACGGAGAAACCCCCAAGGTATATACCGACTCTCCTCACTTATCTGCAGATAAATGGGACACACCAATACTCTGTATTCACGGACAAAAAGATTATCGCATACTTGCATCACAAGCAGAATCGGCTTTCACCGCAGCACAAATACGTGGTGTTCCTTCAGAACTATTACTGTTTCCAGATGAAAATCATTGGGTCTTAAAACCACAAAACGGAATACTTTGGCAACGAACCTTCCGTAATTGGCTTGACCGTTGGCTCAAATAAAAGAATCGTTGATAGAAGAAATATAGATCTCTACAAATAATAGAAAAAACTAATATCAAATAAACAAAAAATTATGACAGAAATTATCAAACAAAAGCTCAACGAGAAAGCATGGGCAAGATGGACAGCTATGATCTTAGTATCGTTCACAATGATGTGCGGATATTTTATGACAGATGTTATTTCTCCGCTCGAAGATATGCTGATAAAAACAGGTTGGTCTAGTTCCGAGTATGGTTTCTTTGCAGGTTCTTATGGCTTTATCAATGTATTTCTACTTATGCTCTTCTTTGGAGGGCTCATTCTTGACAAAATGGGCATCCGCTTCACAGGCGTTATGTCTGCTAGCTTAATGCTTGCAGGTGCAATGATAAAATACTTCGCTATCTCCACAACATTTGATCCAAGCGATATGATCTTCGGGATGCATACTCAAGTTATATTTACATCCATGGGCTTTGCTATTTTTGGCGTTGGTTGTGAAATTTCTTGTATCACCGTATCTAAAGTTATCGTAAAATGGTTTACAGGACGTGAATTAGCACTTGCCATGGGACTTCAAGTAGCAATGGCACGTATTGGTACTGCCGCTGCTTTAGGTTTTAGCCTTCCTGTTGCAAAAGCAATGGGAAGCATCGCAGCACCAGTGATGATGGGAGCAATAGCCTTGTGCATTGGTCTTATTTTTTATCTTGTCTATTGCGTTTTAGATAAAAAGATGGACGATTCTGTTGCCGCATTTAACGAAGAAAAAGAAGAAGGATTCAAAATGAAAGATTTGCAACTAATTTTTTGCAACAAAGGATTTTGGCTTATCACCATCCTTTGCCTCTTGTTTTACTCTGCCGTATTTCCCTTCCTCAAATTCGCAACGAAATTGATGATCTACAAGTACCACGTAGACCCAGAATTAGCAGGGTTAATCCCTGCAATGCTTCCTTTTGGAACCATTCTCCTCACCCCCGTTTTTGGAACGCTTTACGACCGTATCGGGCGTGGAGCAACACTGATGATTATCGGTTCTGTTTTACTTACTACGGTTCATATTCTCTTTGCTTTACCGGTACTTAATACATGGTGGTTTGCTGTCATCGTTATGATTATTCTTGGTATTGCATTTTCACTCGTACCGAGTGCCATGTGGCCTTCTGTTCCAAAGATTATTCCAATGAAACAATTAGGGTCCGCCTACGCCATTATCTTTTATATTCAAAATATTGGACTTTCAATGGTCCCAATGCTTATTGGTTGGATTATCAATGACTTTTCGACCACAAAAAATACAGATGGCACCCTATCTTATGACTATACCATCCCGATGGCTATTTTTGCATGCTTCGGAGTACTTGCTATTATTGTAGCTTATATTCTTAAAGCAGAAGATCGAAAAAAACAGTATGGGCTTGAACAGGCCAATATAAAGAAATAAGCATCTGCTCTATACGATGTGGACAAAGGGAGATACTTAGATTTAAGTACCTCCCTTTATTCTAAGAAAACACTACTTCACGAAAACTTTTTATGAGCCCCTCGCTATTTCTATAAAATTATCTGACCCTAAAAAATGGAGCGCGCTCGAATTTGAAAAGGAGTGCACTCGAATTAAAAATCCAGCGCGCTCCATTTTTTTTTGCAAGAATACTTTTTCAGTGTAACGCTGCACTATTACCTCTAATAGAAAAGATTCAGAATGGATTTCATTCAAATTGTATAAAACAAATATCTATCAGGAATTGCAACATGCTGTCCATTTTTATGAGGTATATCAATGTATTTAACAAAAAACTATTGTATCTTTGCCTTGCAAGAGTTAAGGTTTATGCTACTCTGACCTGTAAACATCAGCTCTCATAATGAAAATCAAGAATAAAAGATGAATTTTAAAAACCCTATAGCATTACCAGAAGGTTGCCAAATAATCAAACTTCCTACGATTCACGAAAACCGAGGTAATTTAGCGTTCTTAGAAAGCGAAAAGCATCTCCCTTTTTGTGTCAAACGCGTGTTTTGGATTTATGGTGTTCCAATAGCAGAAACACGTGGTGGACACGCTCATTGGACATGCGCAGAAGTCGTATTTCCAATAAATGGAGATTTCTGGATTACAGTAGACGATGGCACGACTCAATGCGCTATACACCTAAATGAGCCAAACGAAGGTTTATTGATTCCTGCGGGAGTGTGGTGCTCACTTTATGATTTTTCGAACGGGGCGGTGTGTATTGCCATGGCTTCAGAAGCTTATAATGTGAATGGTTATGAGAACAATTATGAACTTTATAAAGAGAAAAGAAGAAAATGCGAGTAATTCCATATCATAAGGACTTCAAACAACTTTGGGATCAGTGGATAGATCACTCTAAGAACGGCACTTTTCTACTTAAGCGTGAGTTTATGGACTATCACGCAGAACGCTTTTGTGATGCTTCGTTACTCTTTTTCAAGGACAAACAGATTATAGGGATTCTCCCTGCAAATGTCGTGAAAGAAGAAGGTACCGTAACGTCACACGGAGGCCTTACATATGGCGGACTCATTATGGGTAAAAGCGCGACTGGAACGATGGTGTTAGAGATGCTAACTGCAGCTATTGACTTTTATCGTTCAGAACTTGGCCTACGCCATTTACGCTATAAGCCGACACCTTATATTTATCATCGCTATCCTGCAGAAGAAGATATTTATGCCTTATTTCGTTTAAAGGCTTCGCTCTTCTCTCGTTCTTTATCCTCCTGCATTCAACTTGATACCCCACTTCACCTATCTTCTTTACGATGTCGTGGAATCAAAAAAGCAGAAAAAGCAGGGCTAAAGGTTACAGAGGTGGAAGCAACAAATACGAATATAGATAGCTTTTGGACAATACTCAGCGAAGTACTGAGTCTGCGCCATGGAACAAGACCTGTGCATCGCATAGATGAAATAAGAAAATTAGCCACAAATTTTCCGAATGAAATAAAGTTTTTTCTAGTAAAAGAGGGAGAAAACGTAGTGGGCGGATGCGTAACGTTTGAATGTAATCAAGTAGCCCATATCCAATATATTGCAGCGTCCGACATCGGACGAACTACGGGGGCTCTCGACTTATTGTTTAGCAAACTTATCACGCATTTTACGGAAGATGGTTTTTTATATCTCGACTTTGGTATTAGCACAGAACAAGGTGGGGCGAAACTCAACGAAGGCTTACTTCATCAAAAAGAAGGTTTCGGAGGACGCGGCATCTGCTACGATTGTTACAAAATAGATTTCGAATAAACACAAAATAATGATGACGATACGTTTCCTTGATATACAAAAGATAACGCAGAGCTTTGAACCAGAGATTCACAATGCTCTTGTAAAAGTAGCTCAATCAGGCTGGTATTTAAGAGGTAATGAAACACTTTCATTCGAAAATGAATTTGCAAACTTCTGCGGAACACGTCATTGTGTCGGCGTAGGAAATGGTCTTGATGCGCTGCGTCTTATTTTATTGGCGTACAAGCAACTGCGAGGATGGAATGAGGGTGATGAAATTATTGTATCGGCTCATACCTTTATAGCCTCTGTTGAAGCAATAACATCAGTAGGATTAACCCCTATACTTTGTGATATAAAAAGTTCGGACTTCTTAATGGACGAACAGTTACTCTCCCCACTTATAACGCCTCGCACGAGAGCTATTATGCCCGTCCATTTGTATGGGAAAGTGTGCTGTATGGAAACCATTTGCAAAATTGCAAAAGACCATAATTTAATAGTCGTAGAAGATGCCGCTCAAGCTCACGGTGCATTCAGTACGACGGGTCAAAGAGCAGGCAGTTTAGGTGATGCTGCAGGATTTAGTTTCTATCCTGGAAAAAATCTAGGAGCTCTTGGAGATGGGGGTGCCGTTACGACCAACGACGAAATGCTAGCTTGCAGGGTGAGAGCCATTGCAAACTATGGCACAGAACAGAAATACGAACATAAATTTATGGGGTTCAACAGTAGATTAGACGAACTTCAAGCAGCAGTACTACGCATTAAACTACAAAGACTAGACAAGGACAACGCACACCGCCAAGAAATTGCCAAAGAATACAATCAGATAAAAAACAGTCTCATTCAACTACCTTATACAACGATAGAAGGCGCTCCAAGTGTGTACCATCTATATCCCATACTATGCCAAGAACGAAATCGCTTGCAAAGCTACCTAAAGGAATATGGTGTGGAAACAAATATTCACTACCCTATTCCACCACATAAACAAGAGGTATACCGTTCACTTCACGATCTTAAATTACCTATATGCGAAGATGTGTGTCGCCAAGTGCTTAGCTTGCCTATAAGCCAAGTGCTCACACTTAAAGAGACTCAACAGGTTGTTAAACTAATAAATGATTTTAAAATATGACACTAGACGTATTAGTATGCACATTAGATAAAGGAGTGGTGCGCGTAGGCGACATTCTTTTACCACAAGTACCCAATGTTCATTATATCATTTCGTTTCAGTATACGGACGAACGCTATTTAGACCTTATACCAGAAGTTCTTGCAGAACGTAGCGATGTAAAACTCATTAAGATGAAAGGGCTAGGACTTTCTGTCAATAGAAACCGAGCTCTAAGTGAAGCAACGTCAGAATTAGTACTTTTCGCCGATGATGATGCCCGATTTGCACCAGAAACATTCCCTGTTATTTTTGGGACTTTCGAACAAAATGAAGACATTGACATTGCTTTCTTTCAAGCTAGCACCTATACAGGACGACAACTGAAAGACTATCCCGAAAAGAGTTTCGATTATAAAGGATATATGCCCGACTTCTCTATCTCCGCTATTGAGACCGTTTGCCGAAGAGAAAAAGTTCAAACTCAGATTCGCTTCGATGAGCGCTTTGGTCTTGGCACACGTTTCCTGACTTGCGGTGAAGAACAAATTTGGCTTGAAGATGCAATGCGAGCAGGACTTAAAATGCGCTATTTCCCTATAAAAATAGTGGAGACATCTACGATTCTCAAGAATAGAATGATATATGTTGATGCTGGAGTTCAACGTTCACGCGGAGCTATCACGTATTACATGTATGGTTCGCGCGCTTGGTTAATTAGCTTCAGCTTCGCGATGCGTTCGGCTTCAAGTGGATTATGCCACTTTATACCAATGATACGCCATTTGGCAGAAGGCATTCGCTATATGCAGCGTAATAATAACAAATAAAGATGACGCTTGAAGTTCTTATCTGTACAATCGACAACGGCATACAATCTATTCCACACTGCCTACTACCCCCTCGTGAAGGGATAAGTTACCTTGTGTCGTTTCAATACACAAATGAATCTTTTCGCACCATAATACCGTCTACCCTTTTGGAACGTAAAGACGTTCACCTCTGTTATTTAAAAGGAATAGGACTTTCTCGCAATCGCAATAATGCTTTAGTACATGCGTCTGGTGACATCTTACTCATTGCAGATGATGATGTTTGCTATAAGCCAGAATATTTTGAACGCATTTTCATGGTCTTTCAACAAAATCCAACGGTTGACGTTGCTTGCTTTCAGGCTATCGATAAGGAAGGACTCCCACTGCACTATTACGCCGCTCACCGTTTTGCCTATTCCAATCAACCCTATGGTGTCTTTTTTTGCTCCGTCGAGATAGCCTTTCGTCGGAAATCTATTTTATTTCATTTTGACGAACGTTTTGGAATAGGATCCCCTTATTTAGGAGGAGGAGAAGATGAAGTATTTCTTCTTGATGCACACAAGGCTGGGCTCAACATTGTTTATTTTCCCTTTGTTATTGTAGAAACAGATGCTTGCACAACTGGCACACGAATGCTTGAAGATAGGAGTATATTAAGAGCAAAAGGTGCCGTACTTTATCTTATGCACGGATTCATAAGTGCTTGGCTGCGCTGTTTAAAGTTTAGTCTACAAAGTCATAAAAAAAAGAATCCGTTGCGCTTACTCTATTCTATGACTGCAGGAATTTTCTATATCCTTAAAACAACACGATGAAAGCACTCTTTTCTATCATCATACCCGTATATAACAGAAGTGAATACATCGCACGCACTTATGCTTCGATTAAGGCACAAAGCTATCGTCCCCTCGAATTGATACTTGTAGACAACGCTTCGACCGATACTTCTCTTGCATTATGCAAAGCATTGCAAAAGAATAATTTAGAAGAAGGCTTTACGATAAAGGTTATAGAAGAATCAAAACAAGGAGCCAGTATTGCTCGCAACACAGGTTTACAAGAAGCTACAGGAACATACGTATCATTCTTTGACTCCGATGATGAAATGTCTTCCACTTTTATAGCCGATGCGGCAAAAATATTTACAGAAAAGAATTGCGATGTGGTGGCAATGCGCACTCGCATGATCTTTCCAAACGGTCATGAGCAAGTGCGTAAATCTTTCTTCAATCAGTCTGTTTCGGATCAAATTCTTATAGGTATGCTTTCTACCGTTTCTATGATCTTAAAAACAGATTTTGCAAAATCTATTGGAGGTTGGAATGAGAAGCTTACGATTTGGGACGATTGGGAGTTTGGAATCCGTGTATTACTTGCTTCTCCACAGCTTCAGTGGATAAAAAAGAAGGTATATCACCGCCTTTACCAACACGATGACAGCATCACAGGAACAAAAATATCAAATTCACTTCAGCATGTTCTTTTAGCAATGGGAGAAGTTGAAGATTATATAAAAAAGAGCACTTATAGCAAGAAACGATCCGCTATCAATGCCCTGGTTTTCCGTTACCATATACTCGCAGGGTTTGTCTTTCAGGAGCACGAGTGCAACAAGGCGCTTATGTGTATTCATCTAGCACAAAAAAGCGATGTATCATGGATTGCAAAACAGATCAGTTCTATGCTCTATCTTTATACCCGTCTCGGAGGACGCGGAACATGGTTCATAGCTCGACTGTTTATAAAATTATAAAGCAAGGTTCTTAT
The DNA here is from genome assembly GCA_036652575.1 of Bacteroidaceae bacterium. Lineage (GTDB taxonomy): Bacteria > Bacteroidota > Bacteroidia > Bacteroidales > Bacteroidaceae > Alloprevotella. The sequence goes on along the minus strand of JAVVVP010000002.1, from coordinate 31,147 downwards.
AGATCACAAACGAGCACAACCCTTATTGGATTGTGCTCGTTTGTGACACCGCAGGGATTCAAACCCTGAACCTGCTGATCCGTAGTCAGCTACTCTATTCAGTTGAGCTACGGTGCCTCTTTCTTTAAGCGGTTGCAAAGATAGCCACTTTTTTTGAAAACACAAAAGGAAAAGCGGCTTTTTCTACGTGATACGTGAGAAAAAGCCGCTTTTCCTTTTGTTAAAAGCTTATTTTATCAATTCGATGCTGCGTTTTACGAATGTATTAAGAGCTTCGCCCTTTAGTAGACCATTTTGCAAAAGTGCTAAATCAAGTAACTGATGAACCAAAGCATTCTCTTTAGCATAACTAGAAAGTAGATTATCCTTTTTCATCTTTTGCTCCTTTATGTCGCTATCGCACTTTGTGATTTCGTCTTTCTCTTCTTGTGTGATTTCTTCTGCCTTTTTCTTCTCTTTTGCTTGTTCCAATGCCGCATGACGAGCATTGAGTCCTTTAAGTTCTGCTTCAATAGGCTTCAGAGCTTCGCTTGTACTTGTTTCACACGCTGTAAGTATCGTCTTAACAAGCGTATGATCAGAGTTCAACACAACCGTATACATATCGGGCATTTCTCCATAAAAATTCATACCTGCTTGTATACGACTCATTTCTTTCATACGGCGCATATATTCGCTTTGGGTTACAATAAGCGGAGATGCATTCTCCCCCATAGGTTGAGTTTCGACCGTAAACTCTATTTTTTCAATTTTAGGCAATTGACTTTTGAAAACAGTAGAAATATTTGCACTCTTATCTGCATCAAGAGCTTCTTTTGTGGGTTCATCCTTTTGAATAAGGCGATCTATTACATCACCATCGACACGAGTAAAACGACTTTTCTCAAACTTTTGTTCAAACATACTCACAAGTGGAGTATCAAGTTGACCATCCAAGAGAAGTACATTATAACCTTTGTTTTTTGCTGCTTCAATGTAGCTATACTGTGCTTCAGCATCTGTAGCATAAAGATGAATAATATTGCCCTCTTTATCCTTTTGACTCTCTTTTATAAGCGTTTCATATTCATCATAAGTGAAATAATGCCCTTCTGTATCTTTGAGAAGTGCAAACGTCTTTGCTTTTTCATAAAAATCAGGCTGCGATAATAATCCGTAATGAATAAAGAGCTTCAAATCATCCCATTTGCTCTCAAAGTCCTTACGATCAGTTTTGAACAGATTTTGTAAACGATCACTTACCTTCTTCATTATATAAGTAGAAATCTTCTTTACATTGGAATCACTCTGAAGATAACTACGACTTACATTCAAAGGAATATCTGGTGAGTCAATAACACCATGAAGCAACGTTAAGAAATCAGGTACTATATTCTCTACAGAATCTGTCACAAATACTTGATTACAATAAAGTTGTATTTTGTTGCGTTGAAGTTCTATATTACTTTTAATCTTAGGAAAGTAAAGAATACCCGTTAAATTGAATGGGTAGTCTACATTTAAATGTATCCAAAACAAAGGTTCATCACCCATCGGATAAAGAGAACGATAGAATTTAGTATAATCCTCATCTTTTAAATCAGCAGGCTTACGTGTCCAAAGAGGATTTGTATCGTTTATAATATTATCCTCATCTGTATCCACTTGTTTCCCATCTTTCCATTCTGTTTTCTTACCAAAAGCTACAGATATCGGTAAGAAACGGCAATATTTATTGAGCAAATCCTGAATCTTATTTTTCTCCAGAAACTCTTTGCAATCATCATCTATGTGAAGAACAATATCTGTACCACGATCTGTTTTATCAGTATCGCTAAGTTCGAACGAAGGAGAACCATCGCAACTCCATTTTACAGCTTTTGAGCCTTCTTTATGACTAAGCGTAATAATATCAACTTTCTCGCTCACCATAAACGAAGAATAGAAGCCTAGACCAAAATGTCCTATAATTGCATTTGCATCATTCTTATATTTATCAAGGAAATCGTTCGCACCACTAAATGCTATTTGATTGATATACTTATCAATCTCCTCTGCGGTCATACCAATACCTCTATCGCTAATTGTTAGAGTCTTCTTTTTCTCATCTAGCGTTACTCTTACGGTCAAATCGCCTGTTTCACCTTGAAAATCACCTTTACTCGCAAGCGTTTTGAGCTTTTGCGATGCATCGACTGCATTCGATACTATTTCACGAAGAAAAATTTCGTGATCACTATAAAGAAACTTCTTAATTACGGGGAATATATTTTCTGTTGTTACCCCAATCGTGCCTTTTTGCATAATGTGTATATTTTTAATGTTCTATATTTTCGTATAGAGTATTGCAAATACCGTGCCAAGTATATTGAGAAGTTAGAAAAAGAAGAACACCCGAGTTTTTTTGGTTCTTCCAATATTTCGAGTGTTCCTATGCTAAAATAAAAAGAGAGCCACGATAGTAGAGGGCCATTCAACATTTCTTAGCTGATACACAATCAACTCTATTTCGCGATGAGCCGAAGTTATTTCATGGAACCTCCAACAATATCTAATAATTCGGTCGTAATAGCTTGTTGACGACTCTTGTTGTACATCAATGTAAGATCCTGCAGCAAGGTATCGGCATTGTCTGTTGCCGTTTGCATTGCAATCACGCGCGATGCATGTTCACTCGCTAAACTATCAAGCATTACGGTGTATAACTTTAGGTGCAAGGCCTTTGGTATTAATTCGCATAATAGAGAACGAATGGATGGCTCTATGATATAATCTAATTTTTCTCTATTCTGCGAATTGTTTGATTTTTGTGTTGCATCCAAATTTATAGGCAAATAATTCTCCTCTACTAAAACTTGCTGCGAAGAACTCTTGAAATGATTATAAATCAAAATGACTTCATCTAATTCACCTTCTACAAAGCGTTTCATAAAACCCTGCGCAATACTTACAGCATCAGCATAATTAGGTTTTTCTAAAGATTTCGAATTGTCATCCTTGACTGAAAATCCTAATTTCCGAGCCGCTTCAGCCACTTTTTTCCCGATTGGAAAAACTTCTATGTTTTCATACTTAATTCCAGTTTTGTTCAATTCTAAAATTTTTGTACGAAGACGTTTTATGATATTTGAATTAAACCCTCCGCACAAACTAGAATTAGAGGCGTAAACAATAATTGCAACACGTGTCGTTTTTCGTTTCAACGTATAAGGAGATGAAACCTCTCCATCAATCGTTGAAACAAATTGTGCCATTATTTGATTTAGCTGAAATTCGTAAGGAAGCATACTCTCTATTTGTAATTGTGCTTTATGAAGCTTTGATGATGCAACCATTTTCATAGCACTTGTTATCTTCCGAGTATTGCTTACCGACAAGATCCTATTTTTTACCTCTTTAAATGAAGCCATAAACTTTATTTTTTATACTGTGCAGAAATATCACTTGCTATTTTTTCTATCGTAGCACAAATTTCATCCGTCAATTGACCCGCAGCAAGACTACAGATAACCGTATCTTTATAATTTGTGCGTAATGTTTGAAGAAAATTCTCCTGAAAATCACGTATCTTATCTTGAGGAACATCATGAAGTAATCCATGAGTACCACAATAAAGAATTGAGATTTGTTCTCCTACAGGCATAGGTGAATATTGCTTCTGGATCAGTAATTCATTATTTTTACGACCTCGATCTAGCGTCATCGCTGTAACAGCATCCATATCTGACGAAAATTTAGAAAAGGCTTCTAACTCTCGATATTGTGCTTGATCTAATTTAAGTGTACCTGCAATCTTCTTCATACTCTTAATTTGAGCAGCACCTCCTACACGTGATACGGATATACCAACGTCAATAGCTGGGCGAAAACCTTGATTAAAGAGATTTGTATCTAAATAGATTTGTCCATCGGTAATAGAAATTACATTCGTTGGAATATATGCAGACACATCACCAGCTTGTGTTTCTATAATTGGTAAAGCTGTCAGTGATCCACCTCCTTTTACTTTACCTTTCATACATTCTGGTAAGTCGTTCATTTTATTAGCGATATCATTTTGAGCAATGATTTTAGCCGCACGTTCAAGCAAACGCGAATGCAGATAAAAAACATCTCCTGGATAAGCCTCACGTCCAGATGGGCGACGAAGAATTAGTGATATTTCACGATAAGCAACAGCTTGCTTTGATAAGTCATCATAAACCACAAGTGCGTGCAAACCTCGATCACGGAAATATTCCCCAATAGCAGCCCCCGCAAAAGGTGCATAATATTGAAGAGCCGCAGGGTCTGCGGCTGTAGCCGCAACAATAACAGTATAAGGCAAAGAACCATGCTCTTTCAGTATTTCCACTATATTGGCAACCGTAGATGCTTTCTGACCAATGGCAACATAAATGCAATAAACAGGAGTGCCATTTTCATAGTTTTCTTTTTGATTGATAATTGTATCAATTGCAATAGCGGTTTTACCTGTTTGACGGTCGCCGATTATAAGCTCACGCTGTCCACGCCCAATGGGTATCATGGAGTCCACCGACTTCAAACCTGTTTGTAACGGTTCATTTACGGGTTGACGGAAAATAACTCCTGGCGCTTTGCGATCAAGGGGCATAAGATAAGTTTCGCCAGTGATCGGTGCACCCCCATCTATAGGTTGTCCAAGGGGAGTTATAACACGTCCCAACATGTCATCCGACACCTCAATTGATGCAATACGTTCTGTACGTTTTACGCTTTGCCCTTCTTTTATACCTTCTGTGGGTCCTAAAAGAACAACACCTACGTTATCTTCCTCCAGATTCATTACAACAGCTTTTGTACCGTTTTCGAACTCAAGCAACTCATTCGCTGTTGCATTTTTAAGCCCGTAAATGCGAGCTACACCATCGCTCACCTGAAGTACCGTACCAACTTCTTCAAACTTGACAGCGGTATCTATGTTTTTTAGTTGCTCAAGTAGAACTTCTGATACTTCACTTGGTTTTATATTGTTTGACATACTTATTATTCAATGATTTATCTTTCTATTACAGTTTTAGTTACTGTTCATTGTTTGAAACTTACTACGTATACGCTGAAGTTGATTCTTTAAACTTGCATCCAAGCGATAGGTGTCGTATTCAAGCACAAATCCACCTAGAATAGAGGCATCTTCTTTTATAATGAACTCCACCTCATTCTTTGTATTTAGCTCAACCAATGCTCTCATTTTTTGTATCGTAGCAGGTAAAATAGCGGACGGGATTATCAACCTACTCTGAATTAAATTCTTCTGTTTCCGATAAAGCGTGATATATGAAGAAGCAATAAATTGCATCATCGGTGTACGATGATGGGATAGAACAAGCCTAATAAACTGCAAAAAACAACTGCTTACGTTTCCGCTAGCTGCTTGAACAAGTAATTTTTCTTTTACTTGTTCACTTATAATAGGGTTGTCTAATGCTGAACGCAATGCAGGAGCATCAAGATAAGTTTGGCACATAATGCTTACTTCTTGATAAACTTGATCTTCTACTTTTTGCTCCATTGCAAATTTAAGTAATGCCTTAGCATAGCGAACAGAAATAATTCCAATATCCATACATCTTAATTTTTAGAGACGGAAGCTTCATTCAATAAGCGGTCGATCAACTCCATCTGATTGCTTTGGTCTTCGAAGTTCTTACGAACTACTTTTTCTGCAATGTTAAGCGAAAGAATTGCCACCTGAGCACGAATATCTCGAAGCGCATTTTCTTTTTCTGCGTCAATCTGAGCCTTTGCATCAGAAAGAAGACGATTCCCCTCTAGGTTTGCTTTATTCTTAGCTTCCTTTACAATATTATCACGGGTAAGCATTGCCTCTTTTAATATAAGGGCTTGCTGCTCTCGAGCTTTTTGTAAAATGGATTCACTTTCGGTCTTGATATTGGCTAACTTTTCGTTTGCGGCACGTGCACTTTTTAGGGACTCATCTATAAAAGCTTTGCGCTCTTCCACCATCTTAATGATAACGGGAAAGCCAAATTTAGCCAATAGACAAAACACCACCAAAAAGGCTATGAGCATCCAAAATAAAAGGCCTGTATCAGGAGTTAAAAAAGACGGCATATTCTGTGTCTTTATATTAGAGGAATAAACAGAGTAGACAAACAATCACAGCAAAGAGAGCTACACCCTCAACAAGTGCTGCAACAATAATCATATTTATACGAATATCGCCTGTTGCTTCCGGTTGACGAGCAATGGCATCCATTGCACTTCCACCAATTTTACCTATACCTATACCTGCACCGATAGCCGCCAGACCTGCACCGATACCTGCACCTAATTTAGCTATGCCTGCACTTGCAGCAGCTGCTTGTAATAATACTAATGACAACATGATCTTTATTTTTTATAATTAATAATTTATTTATATTGCTTTCTTTTCTTCTTGATGAGCTAAGCCGATAAATACAGCACTTAACATGGTAAACACGTATGCTTGAATAAAGGCAACCAACAACTCTAGACAATCCATAAACATCGTCATGACGACACTCACAAAACTTAATGATGCGCCAATCAATGCTCCAAGCTGACAAGATATAAAAATGACACAAACTAACGACAAGACTATGGCATGGCCTGCAAATATATTAGCAAATAAACGGACCATTAAAGCGAATGGTTTTGTAAGTATGCCAAAAAACTCTATAACAGGCATCATCGGTATGGGAAACTTTAGCCAAATGGGCACCTTGGGCCAGAATATATCCAGCCAATATTCCTTGTTCCCAAATATATTGATTGCAATAAAAGTACATAGAGAAAGGAACATGGTAATGGCTATATTACCCGTAAGATTAGCTCCTCCTGGAAAGATTGGAATAAGTCCTATAAGATTACTTGTAAACACAAAAAAGAAGGTGGTGAGTAAATAGGGTGCATAAGGTCGATAATATTTTTCACCGATACCTGCTTTAATAATGTCATCGTTTACCATCATTACAAACAATTCGATAAATCCAACAAATCCTCTAGGAGCATCAGCTGAAACATTTTTCTTTTTATACCAATGAGCTGAACTTAGAAAAACGCCAAGCATAATAAATACAACGATCCAAAGTTGAAGAACATTCTTTGTGATAGAAATATCTATTGGACGCACTTCTTGTCCATCAATTGTTTCGCATAATTTATCTTTGTTGGCTCCACGTTGAGCGATATAAAATCCGTTGTATTTATCACCTAACGAATGGGTTAGATGTGAAGATGAGAAAATGTTCCATCCTGTCTGTTTGCTGTATACAATGATAGGGAGCGGTATAGACAAATGCGTTTCCCCCACCTTTGTTATATGCCAATGATATTCATCACCAATATGTCCGAGCACAATTTCTTTTACATCTATTTTTTCTGCCTCTTTTTGTTGCGTACTAGCCGTTAATTGTGTAGGGAAGAGACAGATACTAAATATGAATGTTAGTAGATAGACGATGTATTTATTTGTTTTCATTCTTATTTTTCATTTTAGATTCCAAGAGGAAAAAGTGTCTACTTTCGAACACCAACGTTATTAAATAAAGCAAGAAAAATCCTAAGGAAAATTGTTTCATTGTTTCGGGAAAAAACAAGCCATAGAGCAAAATAACACCTATACTTATAAGTAAACGTAATGTCTTATTTATAAGATAGAACATCGTAATGAACTTTGGAGTTGTTTGAAGAACTCTAAAAAACACGAATATAGAAATTAGACTAAAGAGATACAAGAATATCGCAGAATAAGCCACCTCCATTTCGAGATGAATAACATCGGGAAACAAAAAACGATACAGATAGAGAAGTACGACATAAGCGATCCCTAATGAGACGAAAAGCCCAAAAGCACATTTCTGTATTTCCTTACGTTTAATTAGTTCGCCTGTTGATTTCATCATTTATTTATTTAAGTTCCTCTATATTCTATTTTGGATTCGTTGCTATACCTCTACGCAAATAGACACCTTGTTTTTTGCGACTTCAATAAATCCACTTTTTATATTTATAGAATGTAGTTCACTGAAGCGATAAGAGAGCTGTCCTTCTGTCAGGCTTGAAATGATTGGAGCATGATTTTCTAACACTTCAAAGCGTCCAGTTGTACCTGGAACAAAAACGCTGTCCACTTCACCTTTAAAGAGGGTGCGTTCTGGAGATACGATAGTTAGTTGTAAACTCATTGTTCTTTGTATTGGTATTATACTTGTGCCGCTGATACAAGTTTTTTTCCTTTTTCAATAGCCTCTTCTATTGTTCCTACATTCAAAAAGGCTTGTTCTGGAAGGTCATCGACTTCACCATCTAATATCATATTAAAACCTTTAATACATTCTTCGATGGGAACCATTACACCTTGAACGCCTGTAAACTGCTGAGCAACAGTGAATGGTTGACTCAAAAAGCGTTGCACGCGACGTGCTCTGTTCACCGTTTCTTTATCTTCGTCCGAAAGGTCATCCATACCAAGAATCGCAATAATATCTTGCAGTTCCTTATATTTTTGAAGAATCTGTTTTACTCGCTGAGCACATTCATAATGTTCTGTTCCAACAATGTTTGGATCTAATATACGTGAGGTTGAATCCAAGGGGTCTACCGCTGGATAAATTCCAAGTTCTGTAATTTTACGGCTCAGTACCGTTTTTGCATCAAGATGCGTAAACGTGGTTGCTGGAGCAGGGTCTGTTAAGTCATCAGCAGGAACATAAACAGCTTGTATAGACGTGATAGAGCCATTTTTTGTACTGGTAATGCGTTCTTGCATTAAGCCCATCTCACTAGCAAGAGTTGGTTGATAACCTACGGCGGAAGGCATACGTCCTAACAATGCCGAAACTTCAGATCCAGCTTGCGTAAAACGAAATATATTATCTATAAAGAAAAGGATGTCACTCGTTTTACCCGTCGCCGCACCTTGATCTCTAAATGCTTCGGCAACAGTCAACCCTGAAAGCGCAACGGATGCACGAGCACCAGGAGGCTCATTCATTTGTCCATACACAAGTGTTGCTTGACTTTTTTCGACTTCAGTATAATCGATTTTTGATAAATCCCATTTGCCTTCATTCATGGATTTCTTAAAGTCCTCTCCATATCGAATAACGCCTGACTCTATCATTTCTCGAAGCATATCATTTCCCTCACGTGTACGCTCACCAACACCAGCTATAACAGAAAAGCCATCATGCCCCTTTGCTATATTGTTGATGAGTTCCATGATAAGGACTGTTTTTCCTACGCCCGCACCACCAAATAGCCCAACTTTACCACCTTTATTATAAGGTTCCAGTAAATCGATCACCTTTATACCTGTATAAAGAACCTCTTGAGAAGTTTTTAGATCCTCAAACTTTGGAGCTTCACGATGTATGGGATAAGAATTGTCGTTATTTAAAGGCTTTAAACCATCTATAGAATCGCCGATAACGTTCATAATACGTCCTTTAATTTGATTACCTGTAGGCATCTGAATAGGAGATCCAAGTTGACGCACTGTTATACCACGTTTTAAGCCATCGGTGTTATCCATTGCAACGGTTCTCACCGTATATTCTCCAATATGTTGTTGAACTTCCATTATCAAACGTGAGCCATCAGGACGGGTCAACTCCAATGAATCATGAATTCTTGGAAGAACTTCGTCGGCTTTTTCGCCCTCTGTGTTAAAACTTACGTCTATAACAGGACCTATTATCTGTGAAATGTAACCAGAACGTTGTTTCATATTATATTATATTTTCTATACTTTCTTAGCTTGAATATTATATAGATAGTTCATTCAGTACTTTTATCAATTGCCTATCTATGGGTTTACGTTTACCAGCTGCATCTATAAATGGGACGTATACTACTTCGTTGTTACGAACACCTACCATTATATTACGCTGTCCTTGCATTAAGGCTTCAATAGCTCCCACTCCTACTCTACTTGCAAGAATACGATCGCGAGCGGATGGAGATCCTCCTCGTTGCAAGTGTCCGAGTATGGATACGCGAACATCATAATCTGGGTATTCTTCTTTCACACGGTTGGCATAATATAGCGCACCGCATTTTGGGCTTTCACTCACGATGACGATACAACTTTTTTTACTTTTGCGAATACCTCGTTGCATAAATTTGAGCAATTGGTCACTACCTGTATTATCTTCTGGAATGATGGCGGCTTCGGCACCTGCGGCTATAGCACTATTCTGCGCTAAGAATCCCGCATCACGCCCCATTACTTCTACGAAGAAAATACGTTCATGCGAATGAGCGGTATCACGTATCTTATCAACGCATTGCGTTATCGTATTGAGTGTTGTGTCATATCCGATTGTAGAGTCTGTTCCAAAAAGATCATTATCGATTGTCCCTGGTAAACCGATGCAAGGAACATCATGCTCTTCTGCAAAAATACGAGCGCCCGTAAGTGAACCGTTTCCACCTATTATAATAAGAGCATCAATGCCTTCTTTTTGCATCGTTTCGTATGCTTTTTGGCGACCTGCTTCTGTTGCAAATTCATTTGAACGCGCTGTTCGAAGAATGGTTCCACCCGTCTGAATAATATTGCTTACATCTTCTGTCGTGAAATCTTTTAATTCGCCATTGATCAATCCATCAAAGCCTTTATAAATTCCTTTTACTTTGTAACCATTGCATATAGCGCTTCGCGTTACAGAACGAATTGCTGCATTCATGCCTGGAGAGTCACCTCCAGAAGTAAGAATACCAATACATCTTATTTTTGCCATTTAACAATCTCCCCTTCTATTATTATGTATGCAAAATTCGCCATTTTCTCTGTGAATTGCAAACTTATTTCTCCTTATAAATGTCCTTTTTACGCCCCTTAACAGAGTCTTAACGATTTCTTCATCCTCTTCTTCATTTTATCGAGCTACTATCCATTTTCTACGATAAGTAGATAGACAACTAAACCGAGTAACCAGCCTAGTATCACTTTCCCTGAAATGTGACGAATATACCAAGCTATTGAAATCTTTTCCATTTTCATCAATGCATATCCCGACATAGAACCAATGGTGAGTACACAACCTCCAAGAGCACTACAATAGCCCAACAGACTCCAGAACGAGCCGTCTTTCGTAAAAGCAGAAGAGTAACTCAAGTCTGTTGCGCCTTGTGCCATTTCTCCAGGTTGAAGCACGGGAAAAATAGAGAGATTACTCAACACCAATACGATACTGTCAAGCACCGATGAAATTGCACCTAAGCACAAACTCATTATATAAATGTTATGAACATACGAATTACACCATTGTGCAGCGCCGTGTAACGCGCCCGTCTCTTTAATTGCTCCTATCGCAAGCGTAATCCCAATAAAAAAGAGTATGGTCTGAATATTTCCATATTGCAACGCAATGGGTAGTCTACGCAACACCATTTGATCGCTACTTAATAATTTCCGATTATAGAATTCATTTACAACCCAAAGTAACGAAAGAACACACAACGCGCCCACAAAGGGAGACAAATGAGTAATGCGATGAAACGTTGGAATAAACCAAAGCCCTCCGATGCCAACTGCAAGCATAAACAAACGTTGCCACCTATTTATAAGTGCATCGTTTCCATGATAAATAGGCAATGAATTAATGGTGTCTAAGCGCACTGGAAGTTTTCTACCAATAAGATAAGTGGGTACGACAAGTGCTACAAGCGTAGGTAAAACGAGCGATGCAGAATAAGCGGTTGGAGTAATGGCTCCATTTACCCATAAAGCCAAACTCGTTACATCACCTATCACCGTAAAAGCACCCCCACAAGTAGCTGCAATCAAAATAACAGACCCAAACATCATACGATGACGAGTATTGGTAACGAGTGAATGCATAATAACAAGCATCATCGACGTTGTTGTAAAGTTATCTAGATTTGCGGACAATAAGAACGTAAAAGAAGCGATGCTCCATAGTAATCTGCGTGTATTACGAGTCCTAAACCATTCTGCTATAAAATCGAAACAACCATTACTATTCAAGACTTCCACAATCGTCATGGTAGCAAGCATAAAGAGGATTATTTCACAAGCTTTGGTGATATATTTCAGAAACACATGCTGGGCGATAAACTCTTTTACCGCAGATATAGAAGCGGTACCACCTGCAAGAAATTGAGTAAATTCTAAGGCGTGTTCACGCATCACAAAGCGAGTGCCATCACACATATAAAGTATCCAACCAACAACACCAACGAACATCGCAACAGCTGCTTTATTGATGTTTGTAAAGTTTTCTGTTGCAATTAGTATGTATCCAATTATTAAGAGTACAACGATAGCAGCTGTCATATATGATACTAATTACTAATAAGTTGAGCAGTAAACGGGGCTCGAACCCGCGACCTTCGGCTTGGGAAGCCAACGCTCTACCAACTGAGCTATTACCGCCTGATTTTTTATACAGAAGCAAAAGTAAGAAAAAAAAATGATGTAGGAAGATATTTCGTGAATATTTTTTTAGTTTTCTCTTATAAGCTCCTACTAAAAAGCCTTTTGCTTAGGTTTGTAAGCAAAATCGGCATACAGCCCCTTTTATTTTCCTTTTTTAGAACGTTTGAGATAAGCTTTTATCACGAAGAAAAGGACACAAAGTAAAAATACAAGAAGGATACCCTTACTGATATACCCATTGTAAATAGCTAATTTTACTTTAAACTCTTCATAATCAATTCCTTGAGCTAAAGACCATCCAAGAAAAGCAAGGATTATATTCCACGCTGCTGCACCAATTGTGGTATAAAGTAAAAACTGCCAGAAATTCATTTTCGCCAAGCCTGCTGGTACGGATATAAGTTGACGAATAACGGGCAACAAACGTCCAATAAGCGTAGCCATTGCTCCATGATCGTCAAAATATTTTTCAGATCTCTCCACTTTCTCTTTGTTTATTAAGCAGAGATGACCGAATTTACTATTTGCAAATCGATAAACCAAAGGTCTGCCTACAAAGTAAGCTCCCCAATAATTAATACTTGCACCCACTACCGCTCCCAACGTTGCATAAAGAACAACTAAGAATATATTCATCTCTCCATGCACCGCCATAAACGCTGCCGGAGCCACAACCACCTCTGACGGGAATGGAATAATAGTGCTCTCTACGACCATGAGTAAAAACACATAAAAGTAATTTAGGTTCTCAAGTAAGCTAGAAAATAATTGTACGATATCCATATAAAAAGGGTTCTATTTAATTTTATTTTTTGAATTTATATTTTCCGAATTAGCAAGCGCATCTAGCTTTTTCTGAAGCTCGATCACCTCCTCTTGGCGTTCTTTGTATAGTGCTCGGGCATTTGCCATAAACTCACTTGCTTTCTCATAATTAAGCAATGGTAAAAACACTTGTTTTGTATAGGCAAAATCAAACCATAAAGCTTTTTTTAAAGCTTCAACAAATTCATCTTCTGTACCTAAGTGAAGGGCTACAAAAGCCTCGTGAGCATAAAGCTTTATTTCCAATTCAGGAAATATCGACTTCATCTGCACTATAAAATTGCTTTGAGCGATGGGTAAATAATTTGACTTATTCAAGATTTCAAGTATTTCCAACATATCTTCCGCTTTACGATCTTCGCAAAGTATCGCTATTTGAAATCTATTTAAAGTGGTTTCATAGTCGTCTTGCTTCAAACTTATCAAGCCACACATTATGTAGAATTCGGTTTCTATTTTTCCACACAAATGAGCCAATAACGCGTTTACTTCGGCTTGCTCATAGTTACCCACATCCGAATAACACTCTGAAAGATGGAGTAAGATAGAAAGAATGAAGGAATCTCGCGTCACAAGCTTCTCATCATCTATAAAATGTGGTTTTTCCCCTTTTTTGCTCTTTATCATAGGTAGTACAATCTTTTTTGCTTTCTCAAGCCAAGAGATCGTTTCTTCCATATTTCCTAATCCTTCATAGCACATCGCTATTTGAAGAAATAGTTCCTCTTTCTCTTCATAATCTGGAGTATTCAGCGATAAAAAGAGTTCTATTGCTTTGTTGAAATTTTCTAATTTGTAAAAGCATAAAGCTTTCAGGCGAATTGCAACAAGTTCATCTGGATTGATCGCAATCGCAAAATCGCAACAATCAATAGCATCGTTAAGATTTCCTTCTGAAATTTGTGCCTGAGCCAGTAGCTCCCAAGAAAAAGCATCATAAGGCTGTTCATCCAGCAAGGCATTAAGCAAGGGGATGGACTCATTCGTATTGCCAAGCATGGTTAAACAATCCGCTTTTAATTGATTATTATAGAAGAGTTCTAGTTTTTCATTGGTATAAAACTTATTAATCCAATCTATCGCTATCTTATATTGCTCAAAATCACGAAAGATAGTAGCAATATCATAATAATTCATAGGCTCAACTTGATTTTCATCATTAAACTGTTCTTGTAAAAATTGTTGAGCTTCTTCTACTTTTCCTTCTGTCAATAAAATTTCTGCGTGTAAAAACTTCACTTCGGAATCCGACACATCGCTTATTTTTGCTTCCAACTTACGCGCGCCGTCTAAATCAGCCAATTGCATACGCTCACGAGCCATATAAACAAGCGCATCGGTATTGTCTGGATATAATTTCAACGCATATTCAGCACAAGAATGCGCTTCCTTATTCATCATGTTTTGTGAATAATATTCTAGAATATCAATTAAAACATCCGCATCAAAATATTCTGACATCTCTGTTTCAACCATTCTTTCGTATTTCTTTAGAAAACGTAAAAGCTCAGCATCCTCCTCATTGTCTGGAAGCAAAGGGAATTTCTTTTTCATTTATTGATTTTACTCCATGTATCCTTTAAACCAACGGTTCTATTAAAGACTAAATGATCTGGCATACTATCTTTGTCTATCGTAAAATAGCCAGTGCGTTGAAACTGCAAATAATCGAGAGGTTTCATCGTTGCAGCATATTTTTCCACATAGCCATTATGAATCACTTTTAGGGAATCTTTATTCAGTAGTTCACGAAAGTCAAGTTCTGAAGTCGAAGGATTTTCTATGTTAAAAAGGCGATCATAAAGACGTATTTCTGCTTTTTCTGCTTGCTCCACGCTCACCCAATGCAGAGTTCCTTTTACTTTTCGATCTGCTCCTGCCATTCCACTTTTGCTTTCGGGATCATACGTACAATAAATTTCTTCGATGACTCCATTCGCATCTTTTTTGCAATCGGTACACATTACAATATAAGCATTTTTTAGACGGACTTCACGCCCTGGTGACATTCGGAAGAATTTTTTAGGGGCTTCCTCCATAAAATCTTCACGTTCCATCCACAATTCACGACTAAATGTAATGGTGTGTGTGCCATCTTCTGGCTTTTCTGGATTGTTTATACAATCTAAGTCTTCGGTTTTATTCTCTGGATAGTTCGTTATGATAAGCTTCACAGGATTTAAGACGGCGGAGACACGAGTAGCACGTGCATTTAGATCTTCACGAGCCGCAGCTTCCAGCATAGCATAATCATTTAGAGCTTCAAACTTGGTATAACCAATCATATCAATAAATTTACGCACCGATTCTGGAGAATAGCCACGACGACGCAATCCACAAATAGTAGGCATACGGGGATCATCCCAACCATTCACTAGATTTTCTTGAACGAGAGCTAATAGTTTTCGTTTACTCATTACCGTATACGTAAGATTTAAACGATTGAACTCTATCTGACGAGGACGATGATCGTTCAAGTCTTTATTTTCTTTCAATTCATCTACAAAATAATCGTAAAGCGGACGATGAGGTACAAATTCAAGTGTACAAATAGAATGCGTTACCCCTTCAAAAAAATCGCTTTGTCCGTGAGCAAAATCATACATAGGATAAGCTTTCCATTGACTGCCAGTACGATGGTGTTCCTTATTGATGACGCGATATATGATAGGATCGCGAAAGTGCATATTGGAACTCGCCATATCTATTTTGGCACGCAGCACCATCGCACCTTCTGCGACCTCTCCACTATTCATCTGTTTGAATAATTCAAGGCTTTCTTCTTTCGAACGATTTCGATAGGGACTATTTATTCCTGCTTGGGTCGTTGTTCCTTTTTGTGATGCAATTTCTTCGCTTGTCTGCTCATCAATATAGGCTTTCCCTTCATTTATTAAACGAACTGCAAAATCCCAAAGTTTCTGAAAGTAATCAGACGCATAATAAAGGTTTCCCCAATGAAAGCCAAGCCACTGTATATCTTCTTTGATGGCATCTACATATTCTGTATCCTCTTTTTGAGGATTTGTATCATCCAGACGAAGATTACAGACACCGCCAAACTTTTCCGCTATTCCAAAATCTTGACAAATAGCCTTTGCATGACCAATATGCAAATATCCGTTAGGCTCTGGGGGGAAGCGCGTTTGTAAACGATTACCATTCTTACCTTCCGCAAGGTCTTTCGCTACTATTTGCTCTATGAAGTTCAAGTTTTTCTTTTCTATTTCAGGTGAGTTTACTTCTGTCATCTCTTTATAATTTACGCTTTTATGAGGCAAAAATACGCAAACTTTTTGAGATTGTCTACTTTTATAGTTACTTATTCATCGCAGATATGTAAATTTAGATACTATTTCACACTTTGTTCGTCTCCCTTTGGCATTCCGTATTACACCTTATTCTTTCGTGTAAAAAAAATGAGCGCGCTCAAATGCTAGGGAATGACCCTATTACGAAACCTTGCGCATATTGAGTTCTGTTATTTTGCCCGCTGACGTGAGTTTCGCAGCTACCGCATACGAAACAATCGTTGTGGGTGTTGCGTCCTCGTGTTGGGTCTTTTGATCTACCGAAAAGGACACAAGATAATTACAATCATCATTATCAGCTGTTTGCTTCGTAATTTTATAATCGTTATTTGAATTGAATTCAACCGATGCACCTTCATCTTTATGGAGCTTATGCATAAAAGTTAGAACGTCTGTCTTCGTTGCATTTTTCTTTCCAAAAAAGTCTTTCATTATAGGACTAATTGTCGTGCAAATAGTTGTTTCATCTTGCCCAGACAAAGACGTGAAAAAATCCGAAAATACCGTACTTACCAATTTTTGTTCTTCTGGGGTAACCGTCAAACGAGCTGTGTTGCTTTTTTTCCCTATTGCGTCATCTGAATATAAGCCATTTGGATGCTGTGACAGATAATGATCATAGGCTTCGGTCGTGTTCGAGCGTACAGCATCCGCCCAATCAAGAGAATCTAATTTGTTTTTACAATTGAGTTCGTAAGGACTAGATGGATACTTGTGCAAGAAATTAAGGAAATCATCTTTTGAGCAAGACAAGTTAATCGCTTGCCAGTCTGCTGTCACTTGCTTTAGAGTCGTAAGACGCTCTTGTACTTCTGTAAAATGCGCACTATTCGGATAGACTTCGAGAAAATTTTCATAATCAGCAATCGTTGCATTCTCTTGTAAATCTTGATACAATGCTTCTTCCTGCTCCGTTGTTTGTTGACTACTCACAACCATATATGCGCCAACGGCAAGAATCAGAACAACCGCAACAACAACAAGGGTGATAATAAGTCCTCTATTGCTTTTAGGTGACAAGGGAGGTTCTATGCTTGACGCACGAGTATGCTCCGAGACATTGGGAATAGGTGGTGTGGTCTTTATGGTGTCAGAGACTAGAGGGCAACCACAATTCGTACAAATAGCGGTCCCTTTTATATTTACTTTTCCACAATCAGGACATACTACAATGTTATCAGCTATCTTTACGCCACAACTAGGACAGATCTGTGCATTTTCAGATACGGGGTGTTCGCATTCAGGACATTTTATAATCGCCATAATGTTTGTTGTTTTAAAATTATTTCGCCGCAAAATTACCACTTTATTCTTAATGCGCCTTATAAAAACAAGAAGAAATGTTCTTTCTAAATACTTCTATATGAAATTTTCTTGTTAATTTTGCCCTTGCAATGATAGATAAAAATACGATATCTCGAATTATGGACGCGGTCAACATCGTTGACGTTGTTTCGGACTTTGTGACGCTTCGAAAAGCAGGAGTAAACTATAAAGGATTATGCCCCTTTCATAATGAGAAAACACCATCATTCGTTGTGTCGCCATCAAAAAGTGTTTGCAAATGCTTTTCGTGTGGAAAAGGAGGTAATGCAGTTCACTTTGTTATGGACTACGAGCAACTCACCTACCCTGAAGCACTCCGATATTTAGCGAAGAAATATAACATAGAGATACAAGAACGCGAATTATCGAATGAAGAAAAACAAGCACAAAGTGAACGCGAAAGTCTATTTGTTGTAAATCAATGGGCATGCAATTATTTTCAGCAAGTCTTATTCGACCACCCAGATGGACGTGCGATAGGTTTAGCTTATTTCCGTTCACGTGGATTTCGGGACGACACAATCAAAAAATTTCAACTTGGCTATTGTCTGCAATCTCGCGATGCCATGAATCAGCAAGCATTAAAAGAAGGATATAAAGCAGATTACATCGAGAAAACGGGTCTCTGTTATAAAACGGACCAAGGATTATTACGGGATAGATATCACGGAAGGGTTATATTTCCTGTTCACACGCTAAGTGGAAAAGTTGTCGCTTTTGGGGGACGTGTACTTCAAAGCGATGGTAAAATAGCAAAGTATGTCAACTCTCCCGAAAGTGATATTTATCATAAAAGTAATGAATTATATGGCATCTACTTTGCCAAACAAGCGATAGTCAAGCAAAATCGTTGTTTTTTGGTAGAAGGATATACAGATGTTATTTCTATGCACCAAAGCGGCATAGAAAACGTTGTAGCCTCATCTGGCACTTCGCTCACTTCAGGTCAAATAAGATTACTTCATCGCTTCACGGAAAATATAACAATTCTTTATGATGGCGACATCGCGGGTATTAAAGCCTCGCTTCGGGGCATTGATATGTTATTAGAAGAGGGACTTAATATAAAAATCCTTTTACTCCCTGATGGAGATGATCCTGATAGCTTTGCGCGGAAACACAATGCTACAGAATATGGAGACTATATCGATAAAAATCAAGTCGATTTTCTTAGATTTAAAACCAATCTTCTGTATGAAGAATGTGGAGGAGATCCAACAAAGAAGTCTGAACTCATCAAGAGCATTGTTAAAAGCATTTCTGTCATTCCAAACGCGATACTTCGTTCGCTCTACATTAAAGATTGTAGTCAAATGATGGGAGTTAAAGAGTTACTACTCATCAACGAGGTAAACGAGCTAAAAAAGAACTCCGATTATAATCAACAAAAAAGCACCCATGTACCAGTGGCACAAACGAGTGAAGCGTCTTCCCTATTAGGAACAGAGAAGAAGGACGATTTACTCACAAATGTATCCAAAGAAAAGGAATACGAAGAAGAACTGCAACTTATAAACATGATGATTAAATATGGCGAAGTTGTTATCGGGAATATGCTTGACGAAAATGAACAGCCATACACGGTTACAACCATAGAGTACATTGTAAATGATCTAAGAACAGACGATATAGAATTTAAGAATCCACTCTATAAAAAGATCGTGAAGGAAGCAATAGAGCATATACACGATACGCATTTCATTGCTCGAGAATATTTTTTACAGCATCAAGACCAGCAAATAAGTTTACTTGCCGCTCAAATTCTTAGTGATAGATACCAACTTAGTAAATATCATACTAAAGGGAAAGAACATTTGTCGCAAGAAGAACGTCATACAGAATTAGTACAACGTTTATCCGATTTAATACCTCATATTATCATAGACTTAAAACTGTCTATAGTAGAGGATGAATTAAAGGAAACACTCAACTTATTATCGTCACCAGAGTTCATGAAAGATGAAGCCAAGTATATGGAAGAAATGATGAAATATAAAGAGCTTAAAGATATAGAGCAAATTCTTGCAAAGCAATCTGGGGAAAGAGTTATTTCGGCCTTATAAAAGAAAAAAGATTTGAACGCTCCTATTGAATTCAAATCTCCTTTCCTTTTTCTAGTTTCTTGGTAGTATACGTCAACCTTAAAAGTTCGTTTTGCTATGAATAAGTTGAAGAAACTCCTCACGGGTCTTTGATTGATTAAATGCACCCGTAAAATCACTCGTTGTCGTAATAGAATTTTGTTTTTCTACCCCTCGCATTTGCATACACATATGTTTAGCTTCTATGACAACCATCACTCCGAGAGGGTTTAAAGCTTGTTGGATACATTCCTTTATTTGTAACGTCATCCGTTCTTGAACTTGTAAGCGATGAGAAAAGATATCCACAACACGTGCTATCTTGCTAAGTCCTGTTATGTATCCATTTGGAATATAGGCAACGTGCACCTTGCCATAAAAAGGCAATATATGATGTTCACAAAGCGAAAAGAAATCAATATCTTTCACTATCACCATCTGACTATAAGCCTCTTTAAACTTTGCAGAAAGAAGAACTTCTTCTGGATTCATCGAATAGCCACGAGTCAAAGTCGTCATTGCTTTTGCAACTCGAAGAGGAGTCTTCAAGAGTCCCTCACGCTCTGTATCTTCTCCAAGCAACGATAAGATTGCTTTATAATGCTCTTGCAACTCTTCCATTTTAGAGTTATTAGAAAATGGTTCCATTAGTAAAATAGAATAATTTGGGTTTTGATAATCGAAGCCTCCTTAAAAATCTTTGTTGCTTGTAACTCGCGCAGGTAAGAATGTGCTTCTTCGTATGTTTTAAAATCTCCTACGCGACAAATCCAACGTGGCGGAAAAAAGTGTGTATAAATAGCTAATTCTGGGAAATAACTTTTACATCGTTTCCCAATACTTGTAGCCTCTTGCCGAGCGGAACGTGAATTGCCTCCTGCATATAATTGAATACGATAACCATTTAATTTATGCTTTGTCTTTGGCGTATAAATGAGTTGACTCTCTTCATTGGGAACAATATCGTCTTTTGTTCTATTCGTTGTATTTTGCGGAATTTTATCCGTTTGCTCTTGTTTCATATTCCTTTTAGAACCCCCATTTACTAATAGCGAGAGTTCCTCATCTTGATGAATAACTACTGCGCCCCATCCTGTCACAGACTTATGGAGATAATCAGTATATCTTTCCTGCGCATTAGCAAGGAAAGAGAAGAAACAAAACAAAAAGATCAATAGACTTTTACTCATATATAACATAAAAAGAAGGATAGAAGAACCGATTGCTCTTCTATCCTATTTTATTATTCTTTTAGTTCCAAGCGTCAATAATGCCCTTGAAATCTTTCACATTAAGAGCGGCGCCACCAATAAGTCCACCATCAACGTTTGGCTTTGAAAAGAGTTCTTTTGCATTGGATGGTTTGCAACTACCTCCATAAAGAATACTTACATTCTCTGCTGCGTTTGAACCAAACTTGCCTGCAATCGTTTCACGAATAAAAGAATGCATTTCTTCTGCTTGTTCTGAGGTAGCCGTTTTACCTGTACCTATCGCCCAAACTGGCTCATAAGCAAGAATTATATTTGAAAACTCTGCTTCTGTAAGTTCAAATAAAGAACCTGCTAATTGTGCTTTTACAACGTCATTTTGTTTGCCACCTTCACGGTCTTCTAAAACCTCTCCAATGCAGAAGATTACCTTCAAACCATTAGCAAGTGCAAGGTTGATTTTTGCTTTCAAAATCGCTGCTGTTTCTCCGTAATAAGCACGACGCTCAGAGTGTCCAAGAATAACATAGGTTGCACCTGTTGATTTTACCATCTCAGCAGAAACCTCTCCCGTATAAGCGCCGCTTGCTTTGTCTGCACAATTTTCAGCACTAAGACCAATCAGCTTAGAATCAATAACATTCGCTACAGATGCTAAATGAATAAAAGGAGTACCAATTACAACGTCACATACAGGTTTGTCTGCTGCAAGAGCTGTGTTTAAGTCTTTCGCTAAAGTAATGCCATCTTGCAGGTTCAGATTCATTTTCCAGTTTCCTGCTACAATTTTCTTTCTCATTTTTCTT
The DNA here is from genome assembly GCA_036652575.1 of Bacteroidaceae bacterium. Lineage (GTDB taxonomy): Bacteria > Bacteroidota > Bacteroidia > Bacteroidales > Bacteroidaceae > Alloprevotella. The sequence continues at coordinate 9,196 of JAVVVP010000002.1, read as the reverse complement.
TCGATTTATTTATAAGTGATTTAACTTTGTATTGCTTGTAGTATTTATGCCCTATCCAAATTCGGTCTGCTAAAGTAAAAAATAAAAGCGGTAATAAGTAGAGCAAAAGGACTTTTAACAATCCAATGCTCGACTTTTCTGGACTTATCGTAGATATGGATAAGTTTTCAAGCTTACCCTTTAAGTTTTGGTCGTCTGGCAAATCATTACAACTCCATTTTGCTACAATCGTTCCAGCTTTCAATAGAACAAGCCCAGGATTGGAGCGAACAATCGTACGCAACAGCACATCATCCGCAAAAAAGATAGGATATTCTCCACCCGTTTTGTCTTTCCAAGCTGTTATTTCTGAAGAAGATGCAGCCGTAATACAGATGAATTTATAACCTTCATCAGAACAATAATCGTAAATACCATTTATAACATCTATGGTACCGTCATCTGCATTCGATAAATGTGGTGAAATAAGAACAAACTGATAACAAGTATCTTGAAGTATTTGCTTGGTGATGTCCTCTCCGTTAGAATCTGTTACACAAAAATCTTTGATCGGTGGTTCGTAACCTTCCTTTAGGGTTATCGTGTGACTATCTACATAAGTCCACGTACTATCTGGATAGTTCTCTAAGGAAAACTCTTTACGTTTCCCCTCTTTTTCAAACAAGAAGAGGGTTTTATACTGTGGCTTCCGAGCATTCTTTGGAATTTCCATGGACTCCTTTATATTTACGCCGATACGATAAGGACGAAAATCGACAATGGGCAAATAGTGGATGGAATAGAATGAAAACGTTATGATAAAGATCAAAGAATAGAAAGAAATGAACCATTGATTTTGTTCTGCTATAATACGAAAGGTTCTTATGCGTCCATAATTTGTAATTATCAAGCAAAGTAATAACAGTATATTCTTACCAAAAGTTTGCCAATTTGTGAGTGTTATGGCTTCTCCAAAACAGCCACAATCCGTTATCGGGTCTTTAATAGCCAGATACAGCGTTAAAAGAGTCATCACCGATAAAAAGAAGAAGGTTATCATCCCCGTAAATTTACGGCGTATACCAAAGAAGAAATAAATACCGATTATAAATTCAACAACACACAGAGTTATCGATAAAATCAAAGGAGCTTGTGCTGGAAGATAGTCTAGGAGTTGAAAATGGGTGAGATATTCAGTTAACTTATACGAGGTACCTAGTGGATCAATAGCCTTTACAAAGCCCGAGAAGATAAAGACGAAAGCCAATAAAAATCTACAGAGATTTATCAGCACAAATAGTAAATGATGTGTTAGCTTCTTACTTTTCAATTCTTATTTTTATAAAGCCAAAGATGGCATAGTTCATCATATCCATATAATTAGCGTCTATTCCTTCGGACACAAGCGTTATACCTGCTAAATTTTCAATCTGTTTGGTTCGATGTATTTTCATTAGTATAAGGTCTGTGTAAGAACTAACACGCATACTTCTCCAAGCTTCGTCGTAATCATGGTTCTTTTTCAACATTAACTCTAAGCTCAATGTCGCATATTTATCATAGAAAGAAAGTGCTGCATCTGTTGATAGGTCCTCTTTTGTAACAGGACCTAGTTCTAATTGTATCAAACCGATGATGCTATAATTTACAATCGCCATAAATTCACTTGCCATATCTTCTTCTATCATGCTTACACCTTTCATTTCGATAGATCGAATACGCTCTGCCTTTATTAGTATTTGATCCGTAACAGAAGTTGTACGAAGAATACGCCATGCAGCACCATAATCGTGGAGTTTTTTAGAAAACAAATCTCGACATTCAATCAGGACTTGCTCAAACTGCTCTTTTGTTTCTTTCATCGTTGATAGTTTTGATAGTGCAAAAGTACACAAAAAGGCTGAAATAACAAAGGAAACTCAACACAACAAAGGGGATAACAGACGAAAGGCAAAAAGATAATTCCTTTTGCCTTTCATTCGTTATAACCATACGCTACTACATATAGCGCAATATTTGTCCTGGACGTAATTTTGTATTCTTTTTCAAACCATTTATGCTACATAGTTTATCTATGGAGGTATTGTATTTACCTGCTATCGCATACAACGTCTCTCCACGCGTCACTTTATGAAAGCGTACCGCCGATGATTGTTGAAGATCTTGCATCTTACGAGTTGCTTTTGCATCTGCAATATCATTTTCTTCTGTATCTTTACCATCATCTAAACTCGAATTAAGTCCAGAACGCTTCGCTGATGCCATAAGCGACTCCCGAGAGTAGGTACTACGACGATAGGTATAAAAGTCATTGGTAACATCTTGGTTTGGAAAATCAAATAAAAGTGCAGGATTAATAGCTTCTCCCAAGAGACGCGTTTCAAAATGTAAATGAGAACCTGTTGAACGCCCCGTATTTCCACCTAAACCAATAGGCTCTCCTACTTTTACATCTTGATTTTCAGCCACAAGATGCTTCGACAAATGTCCGTATACCGTTTCAAGACCATTAGAATGCCGTATAATAACATAATTGCCATAACCACGTGCTTCATATTTTACAATTCTCACTTTTCCTGAGAAGGCTGAACGAATGGTATCACCGATATATACTTTTATATCTAAACCTTTGTGCTCACGATGATACGCAGGGCGATATCCAAAATTTGAAGTAATTCGCCGATTGGTTGTAGGCATACAAAACCTTTTTAAGTCAATGCGAAAGGAATCTGGCATTTCGACACCATACTTATGAGCATATTTATTATCCCAAGTAGGATAGATGGTTGAGAAGTTCTGATTTTGTTCGGTGCGAATAAGACGCTCTAAATTTAAGGAGTCTACAATTTTCATCTTGCGGTCTATAGGTGCTTGACGAGCCATTAAATCTTGCCCAACGCTGGGAAGTGAAACTAATGCCATAATACCTATCAAACCAGCTTTGATTGTGCTTATAATCATTCTTTAATCGTTGTTTTTTATTTCGTATCTTGCAAATATAGGCAAAAAAAACGAATATCACAACCAATACAGCTCCCTATTAGTCTTTTTTTCGTAAAATAAAGATTACAAAATACTCGTTCAGATAAAAAAACTCCAGTTCCTAGTATGACTTATCATATTAGGAACTGGAGTCCATTCATCGAATCTGTCGCTATTTCTAGTGGATTTTGGAATCTGCTCTTCAACAGAAACACGGTTTACTTATTCCCAATTTGAGGAAATCGCACCCTGTCACACCGAGAAGAATCCTTGTCATAAATCCAGCGCGCTGGATTTAAAATTCGAACGCGCTCCTTTTTAATTTCGAGTGCGCTCCTTTTTTTAGGCAAGATGATTTACCTAAAATAGCGACTGAGATCCCTTTTATTTTCTTTTCTATCGCTTTTAAATCAAGTATTGCGAGCTAATAGATTCGTTACTTTCTACACGTTTAATCGTTTCAGCAAACATATCAGCAACCGTAAGTTGTTTTACTTTGGGGCATCCGCCATCGTAAGGTATGCTATCCGTAAACACGATTTCGGATAGAGCAGATTCTTGTACACGCTCGTTTGCAGGACCCGACATAATACAGTGCGAAGCAATAGCCCGTACACTTTTAGCTCCATTCTGTATCATAAGATCTGCCGCTTTTGTAATAGAGCCAGCCGTATCTACCATATCGTCAACAAGAATAACATTCATCCCTTTTACATCGCCAATAACTTGCATCGAAGCTACTTCATTCGCTTTTTTACGAGACTTATTACAAAGAACCAATGGGCAATCTAAATATTTGGCATAAGTACTTGCTCTTTTAGAACCTCCCACATCGGGAGTCGCAATACAAAGATTATCTAGCTTCAGTGCTTTCACATAAGGCAGCATAATGGTTGAAGCATACAAATGGTCTACAGGAACATTGAAAAAGCCCTGCTCTTGATCCGCATGCAAATCCATTGTGATAAGACGATCTATGCCTGCCGTACTCATTAAGTCTGCAACGAGCTTTGCACCAATAGAAACACGTGGCTTATCCTTTCGGTCTTGACGAGCCCAACCGAAATAAGGAACTACAGCGTTGATACTTTTTGCAGAAGCACGCTTTGCGGCATCTATCATTAGCAGAAGCTCCATTAAGTTATCTGAGTTAGGGAAGGTTGATTGTACTAAGAATACATCGCGACCACGAATGGATTCTTCATAGTATACAGCAAACTCTCCATCCGAAAAATGGGTTATAGATAAGTTTCCTAATGGGCAGCCAAGGCTTACACAAATTTTTTCTGCGAGGTATTTGGATTTTGTTCCAGAAAATACCATAAAAGATGATTGTTCACTCATTATATTTATAGTTTTATATATTTAATCTGCTGCTTTACGCAATTTGCGAAAATGATTGATAACTTCTTTGTAATCCTGCGTTGAATGTATATTAAAACGATTCCATATATCGCCCAGTATCACGACTCCGCCAAACCCCATATCCTTTATTTGGTGAATATTATCAAGGCTGACACCTCCTAAAGCCATCACTTTTTTATCTATCACACCGCTCTTTGAAGCTTCTTTAAGCTCTGTATTTGAGAACGCAGCAGGATGGTTGTCTTTAGAAATACTATCAAAAACAGGGCTCAACAAGACGTAGTCGAACGCTTTTTTGCGCAACTTCACCTCGTCTATTGTATGACAAGAGCAACTACTATGTCCTTTGTATTTGTTGGGGAGTTCCGTATTCCTTTGATTCAGATGTATGCCCTTTAATTTAAATTCATCCTTCAAGTAAAAATGATCGTGTACAACGATTCTGTTACGATACGATTCTGGAAGCAGTGTGAGCAGGCGTTCCGAATAGACAGGCTCTGTATAGGGCTTGCGTAAATGTAGCACTTCCATTCCTTCATCAAAAAGGGACGTAAGTATCTGGTGTTCCTCCACAAAAAAATCGGGAGTTGTCATCAAAATTAGTTTCATCTGTGATATTAAGATGTTTTTTGGTTTGGCAAAAGTACAAAAATTAGATGGCATTCTATGGCTTCTATTGCATTTTTTATCTTTTATGTTGTGTATTTGTGGTGGATATCTACAAAAACACGCTTTTACCTCTTTATATATAGTAGCCGTTGAGCCTACTTTTCTAATTCTGATTATCTAAACAACAAAAAAAATGCTGTTCTAAATATATTTTGTATCTTTGGCTTATGAAATCTACTATTACACTTCATTTTTCAATAGAATACGTCACCTCATGGGGCGAAAGTATCTGTGCATCGGTTTCTGTGATGAGTAAAACGGAAACCGTTCCGTTTCTTGTGCCCCTTCAGACCACCAACGGGAAGCTATGGACGGCTTCAAAAAAAATAGAAATTGACAAACAAGCTTACTTAAGTTATCGCTATGGCGTTGTGGAGCAAGGTATCTTCGTCAAACAAGAAATGGAACAATGCCCACATACATGTAATATAACAGAAGGCGTAGCCTATTCTTTTGAAGACACATGGCGCGATTTTCATCATCGCGCATTTCTTTACAGCACAGCCTTTAACGCATGCCTATTTGCCATGCAACCGCAACCTTCTACTTGCGCAGCAACAAACCAAAGCTTACATTTCCTTGTACAAGGACTGCTACTACCTAAAGGGAAGAGACTTGCCATTATTGGGAACTGTCCGCAATTAGGTGCGTGGAACGTGGAAAACGCAATGCTGCTAAATCAAATTTCTGCTTATGATTACGAACTTTGGTTGAATAAATCGGAACTCCCAAGTAGCATAGAATATAAATACATCATCATTTCGGACGCTTCACCCGAGCAAATAGAATGGGAAAAGGGAGACAATAGAACCCTTCTTTTCCCACAAAACGAAAAACGTTTCATCCTCCTGCGTGGCGATGTGGTAAGAAGAGACGATTACCAACCTCACATAGCAGGAACGGTGATACCTCTTTTTTCACTTCGTAGCAAAGAGAGCTATGGCGTTGGCGATTTCGCAGATTTAAAAAAGATGATTGATTGGCTTGTTGCCACTACGATGAACTTGATTCAACTTCTACCGATAAACGACACCACTCGTTCTGGTTCATGGCATGATTCTTATCCGTACAATAGCATCTCCGTTTTTGCCATTCATCCTATGTATATTAGTCTTAAATGGCTTGGGAAAATTAAGTCTAAAACCAAAGCGGAAGCGTTGGAAAAGGAACGGATCAAAATAAACGCATTACCTCAAGTGGACTATGAATTAGCAAATGCTTTAAAATTTAAATACCTACATCTCTTTTTCGAACAGGAACAGAACAACGTGCTTAAATCAAAAAGCTATCAAACATTCTTTGACATCAATAAAAAATGGCTAGAACCCTATGCCGCCTTTTGCTGTTTACGGGACAAGTTACATACGGCCAACTTCCGATCTTGGGGTAAATATGCAAACTATAGTGAGGTGAACCTTCCCCATTTGTTAACGGATAAAGAGTTTCATAAAGAATTTGATTTCTACTGTTTTATCCAATTCGTTGCCTTCGAACAAATTCAAAAAGTTAGAGCCTATGCACGCTTGAATCAGGTGATTCTCAAAGGAGATATACCCATTGGGATTAGTCGTGACAGCGTACCATCATGGGTTGATACGCAGCTCTTCAACTTTGAGATGCAAGCTGGAGCTCCACCTGACGATTTCTCTAAAGATGGGCAAAACTGGGGATTTCCAACTTATAATTGGGAAGGTATGATGAAAGACGGTTGCCAATGGTGGAAAAACAGACTTCTAAAAATGTCAGAATATTGTGATGCCTATCGCATCGATCACGTGCTTGGCTTTTTTAGAATCTGGGAAATACCATACGAACAACTAAACGGCACCATGGGGCACTTCTTTCCTGCCAAACCATTCACTCAAGAAGAACTTTCAACTTTTGATTTTCATTACAGAGCAACAGATTTTACAGAGCCCTATCTAACCGACAAAACGCTTTCTGAACTTTTCGGGGAGTTGGAACAAGAAGCTAAATTGTTCTTAGAGAAACAAGAAGAGAACCTCTGGAGTTTTAAAGTCGATTTCAACACACAACGAAAAATCAATCTTTATTTTGCCCCTCCACTTGACGAGAAATCAAAGAAATTACGTGCACTATTGTTCCATGCTTTAGGGCAAGTTCTTTTTTTCGCTGACAAAGCAGATACTTACGCGTTCCATCCCAATATAGCTGGGCAAAAGACAACCGCTTACCGTGTTTTGACGAATTCAGAAAAACAAGCGTACAACAGACTATACGATGAATACTTTTATCATCGTCATAATGAATTTTGGCAAGCTGAAGCCATGAAGAAACTCCCGATGCTAACCAACGCAACAAAAATGTTGCCTTGTGCCGAAGACTTAGGAATGATTCCCGATGGTGTCGCAGCGGTGCTTCATCACTTACAAATCTTATCACTTGAGGTACAACGTATGCCCAAACGTTCGGGCGAGAATTTTGCAGACACCAACCAATATCATTACAAGTCGGTCTGCACCATCGCAACGCACGATATGGCACCCTTGCGCAAATGGTGGCAAGAGGACGAAAAAAGAAGATCCCTTTTTGCAAAAGAAGTGCTGGCGCTTACACTTTCTCCCGAAAGCCAAATGTCTCCACAACTCTGTCAAATAGTTGTCTACAAACATCTCGCCTCCCCTTCTATGATCTGTGCTTTAGCATTACAAGATTGGCTCTCTATCGACGAAACCGTTCGTTGCCACAATGCCATGCAAGAGCAAATAAACGACCCTGCTAACGCGGCGCAATATTGGAACTATAGAATGCACTTAACCCTTGAAGAACTCATGGCGTGCAGCTCTTTAACGAAGACCATTCGTGATATGATAAAGAAAACAGGACGAAACAACTAGTTTCGTCCTGTTTTCTTTATCAAGTTACTTGATGCCTCGCTCATTAAGTGCTTTTGTGTACTTGGCAGCATTTGCCAAATGTTCTGCATAAGTTACCGCAAAGTTATGCGTACCTGAAAAATCTTCTTTTGCACACATATATAAATAAGGATGATGCACAAAATCAAGTACCGACTCAATACCCGCAACGCTTGGTATCCGGATTGGACCTGGAGGTAAACCTATGTTTTTGTAGGTGTTGTAAGGACTCTTAACCTGTAGTAGATTATTATAGATTCGCTTAAGCGCAAATTGTTTTAAAGCAAATTTAATGGTGGGATCCGCTTGAAGAGGCATACCAAGTTTCAAACGATTCAGATACATCCCTGCAATTTTGGCTTTTTCTCCATTGTTAGAGGTTTCTTCGTCCACAATAGAAGCCAATGTTATCACCTCCTTCTGGGTAAGCCCCGCAGCTTTTGCCTTTGACGTTTTAGCAGCAGTCCAAAAATGGGCACTTTCTTTTTTCATTCGTTCTAAAAAATGCTCTACGCTTATGTCCCAATAAATGTCATACGTGTTTGGGATAAACAAACAAGCAATGGTCGTTGTATCGTAACCCAACGTTTGGCAAATATCATTATTTGTCAACGCACGAAGCACCTCTACAGAGTCCATCATCAACTTATTCGAGAGCGAAGAAGCGAGCTTGTCCATCGTGCGAACACTTTGAATTGTAAGATGAATTGGTGCTTGCTGACGATTCCTCAATCGCCGCACAACTGCTAAGTTTCCATCTCCAGGTTCTATTGCATAACAACCCGTATGTACTCTTTTGTCATAACTAAGTAGCGAACCAATTGCTTTAAAAGCAATAAATACGCTAGGGTTTGCCGCTTTATCAATCTTTGCGTATACAGAATCTATATTGTCATTCTTATCAACATAGATGTAAGTCGTTTCCTTTATCGCAAAAGCAGACGAAAACAGACTATACCAAATACAAAACAATACAACGGCGACGATTGCGCCCACAAGAATAAAGATTCTTTTTTTATTTGCCTTTTCCATTATTTTCTCATTATATATCGAATTGGGCTGCAAAGTTACATATTTCTATATACAACGACTCCTCTACGAAACAAAATCTACGATTTTCCACGTAAAATTTCAGTATCTCGAAAAAACATATTAAATTTGCACCACGAAAGAGAGAAAAGCCGAAATGGCTCAGTTGGTAGAGCATTTCATTCGTAATGAAAGGGTCCCGGGTTCGAGTCCCGGTTTCGGCTCAAAGCAGAAAGATGATTTTTTATAGCATTATAAAAAATCATCTTTCTGCTTTTCTGAATCTCCCTTTCTTT
>JAVVVP010000001.1:98019-105783 GCA_036652575.1 Bacteroidaceae bacterium | reverse complement strand
GCTTTTGCAGGTGCGCCCTGCCCCATACGATATGGCTAAATACTATATAACAAAAGAGATCTCATGGAGATCTCTTTTGTGGGCAAAGATGGATTCGAACCACCGAAGTCGAAAGACAGCAGATTTACAGTCTGCCCCATTTGGCCACTCTGGTATTTGCCCTTCTCTGTTTTGCGAGTGCAAAGATAGAGATTATTTTTGTAACAGCCAAGCGTAATCAACCATTTTTATAGCGGTTATTGCAAATTCATCGCCTTTATTTCCTAAAATGCCTCCAGCGCGTTCTTCTGCTTGCTGAAGCGTATTGGTTGTTAGCATTCCGAAGATGATGGGTGTCTTGCCTGTTGTGTTTAGCTCTGCTATTCCTTGTGTAACTCCTTGACAGATGTAATCAAAGTGTGGCGTATCGCCTCTTATTACGCTTCCTATCGCTATTACAGCATCAACTAGTCCGCTTTGTGACAGTTGTGAGCAACCAAAGATGAGCTCAAAGCTTCCAGGGACCGTCATTATTTTGATGTTCTCTTCTTTTGCGCCCTGCTTCTTAAGTGTTTCAATACAACCATTGAGGAGTATACCCGTTATGTTGCTATTCCATTCGCTAATAACAATTCCAAACCGCATTTCGCTAGCATCTGGAATCGCGGAGAAGTCGTAATCTGATAGATTAAAGAGTTTTGATGACATTTGTTGTAGTTACTTAGTTACTCTTTCTATATATTTATCGATGTCTTGTGCTTGCATACTCTGGAAGTATTTATCACGTATTTCTTCGTAAAGAACTTTTGCGTCATCCTTTTTATTTTGTGATTCAAGAATTTCGCCTGCTTGAATTAGATAAATAGGACTAAGACTATTGTTGTCGGTCATTTTTGCAGCTTCTTTTAAAGTTGATACAGCTTTCTCTAATTGTCCATCTTTAGCATAGCAATTGCCCAAAGCTCCGATTGCGGCTGGTGATATGATTGCATCACCTGCGGGATTAAATTCTTCGAGGTATTTGATAGCTTCTTTCGTTTTCCCCATTTGAGCATAGCAAAGACCTGCTTGTAAGTTTGCTATATTTGCAGCATCTGTGCTACTATATTCATTCGCGATTTTTATATAGCCAATGAATCCAGCTCCATCTCCATTGAGTGCTTTTTCATAATCGTTGCTGCGAAAGTAATTATCGCCTTTTGCTAACATTGTACTTGCTTTTTCTGCTTGTGGTAAAGCTACAAAGTTATGGTAAAGAAAGTAGCCTCCTACGAGCACTACAATAGCGATTACGCCACCGATAACAGCGTTCTTGTTTTTTACGATAAAGGCTTCGGACTTAGACAATTGTTCGTTTATGTCTAAGGCTTGTTTGTTGTTGTTGGTCATTTTATTGTTTCTTTTTTATTAGTCAATCAATCTATGTATGTGTATTAAGCGGGACAAAATTAGCCTTTTTCATTTGATAATTGAAATTTTATCATACTTTTTTTAGTGTTCTTGTAAAAAACGCCTTTGTTTTTGGTCCAGTTTCGACTTTTCCGTGTACTTTTGCATCGTATGATTTTACAAGCTCTCAGTATTTTGAATTATAAAAACATAGAGCAGGCTGAATTGCAGCTTTCTCCGAAGATAAATTGTTTTATTGGCTCTAATGGGGTTGGTAAAACAAATTTGTTAGATGCCGTTTATTATTTGTCGTTTTGCAAGAGTGCTACAAATCCTATTGATTCGCAGATCATAAAACATAATTCTGATTTTTTAATGCTTCATGGAAAATATGAAACGGATGAAGGGGAATTTGAGGATGTATATTGTGGACTTAAACGTGGTCAAAAAAAACGTTTTAAATGCAAGAAGAAAGAATATAAAAGGCTTGCTGAGCATATTGGTGTTATTCCATTGGTGATGGTTTCTCCTGCTGACTCGGACTTGATTGCGGGTGGTAGTGAGGAGCGTAGACGATTCATGGATATGGTTATATCACAGTTTGATAAGCAATATCTTGATAGCCTTATACGTTATAACCGAGCGATGCAACAGCGTAATGCTTTACTCAAAATGGAGTGCAAGGTTGATGAAAGTGTGCTTTGTTCTTTTGAGGAAATCATGGCGATAGAAGGCGAGAGCATCTATAAAAAAAGAACGGATTTTATAGGGATTTTTGTACCTACATTCCAGCGAATCTATAGTCAGATTTCAGGGAACAAAGAACCTGTAAGAATGGTGTATATGTCTCATTGCCAGCGTGGTGCTTTGCTTGATATTATTCAGAAAGATCGAGTACGGGATTATGCGGTCGGTTATTCGCTTCATGGTATACATAAAGACGAGCTTGATATGCATCTAGGAGAGTTTCTTATAAAAAGAGAAGGATCGCAAGGGCAGAATAAAACGTATATTGTGGCATTGAAACTGGCTCAATTTGACTTTTTAAAGCGTATTGGAAGACAGCAAAAACCGTTACTTTTGCTAGATGATATATTTGATAAGCTTGATGCTTATCGAGTGGAGCAAATAGTTAAACTTGTTTCAGGAGATGATTATGGTCAGATCTTTATTACGGATACAAATCGCGATCATTTAGATCAAATACTTTGTCGAATGAAGCAAACGTATAAGATTTTTCATGTTGATAAGGGAAAGGTTACATTATGAAACATAGAAATGCCGAATCTATAGATTCTATAATCAATAGATTTCTTCGTCAAGAGGGGCTAGAAACTCCTCTTAATCAATTTCGTTTAATAGATGCTTGGACGGAAGTAATGGGGCAAGCCATAAGTCGATATACTGGTGATATGTATATCAAAAGTGAGGTTTTGCATGTTCAGTTTCGTTCGCCCGCTTTGAAGGCAAATCTAATGATGGATCGGAAGAACTTAGTGCGTCGACTAAATGAATATGTGGGTAGCCAAGTTATTGTAGACATCGTGTTTCATTAGCGCATTATAAAACTTCATCCATGGAAATATCGTGAGACTCTGTTGGAATTTTATTGTATTTCTGAAAGTCGAAGCAAATCCCCATTTTATATATCTTGTAGGGAGCAAGTCGATAAAGTAAACGGTCATAGAAACCTTTACCTCTTCCAAGTCTATTGCCATTTTTATCAAATGAAATGCCAGGAATAAGTGCGAGCTCTATTTGTTCATAGTTTACAAAAGCGTTTCCTTTTGGCTCTTCTATATGGTAAGCTCCTTTTTCCAAGTTTTTAGGGCTCTTATACAACCTAATTTCTAAGTTTTTACCTACTACAACAGGCAGTAAAATACGTTTCCCTTGTCGTGACCATTTTTCTATGCAATTATGCGTATCTACTTCATCTGGGAGTGAATAATAAAATAGGATAGTGCGAGATGAAAGAAAGCGAGGGTGTGCTTCTAGTCTCTTTATAATGATAGCAGAAAGTCGTTCCCTTTCTATTATAGAGAACGACTTTTTGCGTAAGATGATGGCTTCTCGTAAAGATGATTTATCGTTCATTCTTTTTCTTCGACTTTGGTTCCATAGACTTTTGGGGGAAAGCTTTTTGTTCTTTAAAAATATTTTTTGCCTTGATGATGAAGGGGTCAAAAGTATTTATATATTGGATATTTGCATCAATGTCTATAAAATTATAGATGATATTAGCAATAAGTTGCTCTTCGAATAATTTATGTGATTTTTTCAGCATAAGATTACGACGTTTTAATCCATTCTTATCGGCAAATGAAGCGAATTTCTCGGGAATGTTTGCTTTTTTTAGCTGCTTTTCTATTTCCTGCCATGTCCCCATCTTTTTAAGTGCTTCTCGGTTCTCGTCTACATAAGTAAATGCGTAGATAGAAATGAATCCTTTATAGACGGCTTCTTGATAATAAGATGTGATATTGCTAGAGTCGCTAGGTACAAAATAGTCGGGTATTATACCTCCACCTCCATAAACGATACGTCCTATGCTTGTTTTGAATCTTTCACCATGATGCCGAATACTGTCTGGTGAGTAGTATTCTCCTTGTTCGGCTCTAGTTAGTAAATCCATATTATACGTTTTGTCATCTCCGTTAATATATGGTTTTTGAAGACATCTTCCAGATGGTGTGTAGTATCGAGCGATTGTGAGGCGAAGCATACTGCCATCGCGGAATTGTATAGGTTCTTGCACTAAACCTTTTCCAAACGTTCGTAATCCTACTATTGTTCCACGATCATTATCTTGAATCGCGCCTGCAAAGATTTCGCTTGCAGATGCGGATGTTTGATTTACAAGTACGATAAGTGGAATTTTTTGATAAGTTCCCCTTCCATCACTACGGTACTCTTCACGTGGCGATTTTCGTCCCTTCGTGTATAGAATGAGTCTGTCCTTAGGTAAAAACTCATTTGCCATTTGGATAGCGGGAGCCATATATCCTCCATAGTTTTCACGTAGGTCGATAATAAGATTCTTAAATCCTTCGTGATTAAGTTTTGCAAGTGCAATTAACATCTCGGGGTAAGTGGTATCACCGAAGCTCTTAATACGAATATACCCTGTCGTTTTGTCTACCATATAGACAGATTCAATGCTTTTCACAGGGATGTCCCCTCTTATTATCGTATAGTTGAGTATATTCTTAGATCCTACGCGCTTTATTCCTAATTTTATACTAGAACCTTTTTCTCCTTTCAGCGTCGCCATTGCGAGTTCGCTCGTTACTTTCTTTCCTACAAAAGGCTTCCCATTTATGACTACAATTCTATCACCAGCTGCAAGTCCGACTTCTTCTGACGGACCGTCTTTTATTACATTGCTAATGCAAATTGTATCTTTGTAAATATTAAATTGAATGCCGATGCCAGAGAAACTACCTTTAAGTCCTTGCATATCGTTTTCTACATCTTTTGCACAGACGTACGTTGAATGCGGATCTAATTCTTTCAGAATCTGTGGCAAAGCTTTTTCCACGAGATCATCCATACTTACTTTATCTACATATTGGTCATCTATAATATGTAGCAAGTCATTAAGTTTGTTGCTAGACGTATTTATAATACTGAGGCGATTTCCCGAAAAGTGATTGGCATAAAAACTGCCTAAAAGAATGCCAATAACAGCACTCAAAGCTACAATAAGCGGGATAAATCGAGAAGAACGATTTTTACTCATAATAATTAAAATCCTATTTTTATTTATTGTCTTCGTTTGGGTCTAAGAAACAAACTTCAATATGAGCACGTTTGAGCAGTTCTATACCATCTTCTAGGCGATAGTGTTCTGCATATATAACTCGTTTGATGCCTGCTTGAATAATAAGCTTTGCACATTCAATACAAGGAGAGGCTGTGACGTAAAGCGTAGCTCCATCGCTGTTGTTGTTCGAACGTGCTATTTTAGTTATAGCATTAGCTTCCGCATGTAAGACATAAGGCATTGTTATCTTGTTCTCGTCTTCGCACACGTTGTCAAAACCAGACGGAGTTCCGTTATAACCATCGCTTATAATCATCTGATTCTTTACAATAAGTGCTCCCACTTTTCTACGCTCACAGTAGGAGTTCTCAGACCAAATTCGAGCCATACGTAGGTAGCGTTTATCTAAATCATATTGTTTGTTCTTCACCTTTGTCCGTATTAAATATTCTCGTTCTTTATTCCGTTTCGTTTCAGTAAAGCATCTATTGATGGCGTTTTCCCTCTAAAACGTTTGTATAGTTCCATTGGGTGCATCGTACCTCCTTTGGATAGAATATTATCTCTAAAGGATTGGGCGACTTCTTTATTAAAGATACCTTTTTCTTTGAATAAAGAGAATGCATCCGCGTCAAGAACTTCTGCCCATTTATAACTGTAGTATCCAGCTGCATATCCCCCTGCCATAATATGACAAAACTGAACACTCATACAAGTATGAGGAAGCTGTTTTGTTATCATAGCACGTTGCCAAGCTTTTTTCTCAAAAGCTATAATGTCTTCGGTAAATGGTTCTTGTTGTGTATAGTAAGCCATATCTAGTAAACAAAAACTTATTTGTCGCATACAAGTATAAGCGATATTATAATTACGACTTTCACGTATACGTTCTATGAGCTCATTTGGAATAATTTCACCCGTTTTGTAGTGCGTGGCAAAGGTCTGTAAGAAGTCTTTTTCTATTGCAAAGTTTTCCATTATCTGTGAAGGCAATTCCACGAAATCCCAATATACATTGGTTCCACTTAAGGATTCAAAACGGGTATTTGCGAAAATTCCTTGTAACGCATGCCCAAACTCGTGTAGAAAAGTTTCAACTTCGCCTAGCGTTAATAAAGCAGGTTTTTTGTCTGTTGGTTTTGTGAAATTCATTGTTATAGAAACGTGGGGACGAATATTTTCTCCATTTTCTTCTATATGTTGTTCTTGATAACTTGTCATCCAAGCACCACCTTGTTTACTTTCGCGGGGATGGAAATCTGTATAAAGTACAGCTAAATAGGATCCATCTTTGTCAAAAATTTCATAAGCCTTTACATCTTTGTTGTAAACGGGGATATGATTGTTTTCTTTAAACGTTATTCCGTATAAAGTTGTCGCAAGTCCAAAAACTCCTGCTTTCACTTTTGAAAGTTCAAAATAAGGGCGTAGCATTTCTGCATCAAGATTATATTTTGCCAGCTGCAGTTTATGCGAATAGTAAGAAATATCCCAAGGCTCAAGGATGAAACCGAGACCTTCTATTTCCTCTGCCATCTTTGTAATCGATTCGATTTCAGCTTTTGCTGGTTCTTTGTAAGCTTCAATTAGTTGATCCAGTAGGTGATTAACATTCTTACTGTTTTCAGCCATCCTTCGTTTTAGAGCATATTCTGCATAAGATTTATAACCAAGAAGTTGCGCTAGTTCACGGCGCAGATTGACAAGCCTTCTCACGATCTCTAGATTATTATATTCGTTATGCTGCGTACATTTGGTATTGTAGGCTAAATAGAGCTCTTTTCTTAATTCTCTATTGTCTGCATAGGTCATAAAAGGGGAGTAACTAGGCGCTTGAAGTGTAAAGACCCATCCGTTGAGTTCTTTTTCTTTTGCCGTAATAGCGGCTTGTTCTTTTTGTGTTTCTGGTAATCCTTTTAGATCTGCTTCTTTTGTTAGGTGTAACGTGTATGCGTTTGTTTCCTTTAGGTTGTTTTGTGAAAATTGTAAGGTGAGTTTTGATGCTTCCATTGTGAGTAAACGCAACTTGTCTTTGTCTTGATCGCAGAGAGATGCGCCACTACGTAAAAAACCTTCATACGTTTTTTCAAGTAACATTTTTTCTTCAGGAGTAAGTTCTTCCGTTCCTTCGTATATTGTTTTTATCCTTTTAAAAAGTTTTGCATTGAGCATTATATTATTGGAATGTTCTGATAAAAGAGGGGATAGTTCTTGTGCTAAAGAGTCCATTTCATCACATGTCTCTGTATTTAATAAATTAAAGAATACCGTTGTGGATTTTCCGAGTAATTCTCCAACTTTTTCCATGGCCACGATGGTGTTGTTAAACGTTGGAGCATCGGGGTTATTCGCAATGTTATTTATTTCCTCGTTCTCCAAAGAGATTCCTTTTATAATAGCCTCCTTATAATCTGCAATATTTATGCAATGAAAAGGAAATGTATTATGAATCGTGTTGAATGGTTCGAAAAAAGGATTTCGGTGTGTCTTATTTTGGCTTATGGTTTTGTTCATCTCTTCTGTTTGCTTTTGGTATGCAAAGGTACTATTTTTTGATGGTATACGGCTTCCTTAAGTCTGTTTTTAGCGATTTAAAAACAACTAAGTTTACAGAAGTCGTTACAATAGCC
>JAVVVP010000001.1:45375-97919 GCA_036652575.1 Bacteroidaceae bacterium | reverse complement strand
CGTTACAATAGCCTTTCTGAATCTGCTATAATTCTTTTTGAATAAGATGCTCGAATGATGGTATCACAATGACTTGACGTTTTATTTCTATCAATCCTTCATTTTCTAATTGGTGTAACATACGTGAGGTCGTGAGTCTTGTTTCGCCTATTTCCGTTGCAATGGTTGTCATCTTCCCATGTAAAAACTTTTTGCCAGCTGGATGTATGCAACGGCTTTGCAATAGTTTTACGAAGCGATGTGCGGCATTATTTGACGGTCTATTCCAAAGCATTCTATTTGCTATTTGAACTTTTGTACTTAAGATGTTTAATAGATTAAAACGAAAGATGTCATAAGCAAGAAGCCTTTTTGTAATATCTTGTTTATCAACGATAAACATTTGTATGTTAGAGTTTGAAATGAAGCTATGTGTATAACGTGTACGTAGTCCAAACAGGCTTTCTATTTGTAGTACAAATGGAGCTTGTAACGATTCTTCTAAAATAAGATGATGGTCATTGCTTCTTGTCTGTATCTTGACACTCCCTTTTAGTATGAAGTATAAAGCTTTACAGGCACTATCTTGCTCTGCTATTAGGTGACCACTGCGTAGCTTCTTAAAATCGAATGCTACTTTTGTAACAATTTCTGCAAGGCTGTCTATATCCATACCCTGGAATAAAGGCAGATTCATTAGGAGTTTAAAAAGTGATGGTTCCATACCTTTATATTTAAAGGATTCTATCTATATTCTTTTTTCATGTATTGGTACATTTTAGGCGTGCACCAAGTTCGCATTTTTCCATTTGCGTCGGCATAAATAAAATAGGCATCTATTTCTTTGTGCTTTGCTAGTAGTTGCTGGGATTCCTTTATCCCCATTACCATAAAGGCTGTGGCATAAGCATCTGCCGTAGCACAATTATGGGCAAGAACTGTCGATGATAAAATAGAGTGTTGCACAGGGTATCCTGTTTTTGGATTGATTGTGTGTGCAAATTTTTTGCCATCTTTATAGTAGAAGTTTCGATAATTACCACTTGTTGCCATCGCTATATTGCTAATGTTCAGAATGGTTTGTAATTCTTCTTTCACGTTTGTACTATCGTCTTTGGGCTTTATTACTCCAATTTTCCAATTTTGGTCTTTGTTGTTTTTGCCTTTTACTACTATTTCACCTCCTATTTCTATCATATAGTTTTTAATTCCTTTGCTTTCAAATAATTGGGCTATCACATCACTTCCATAGCCTTTTGCTATCGCACTACAATCGAGCATGGTACGTTTGTCTTGTTTGATGATACGTCCTTCTTTTAAGCAGATCTTTTTATAGCCGACAAAGTTACGTATACTATCAATTTTTACTTGTGTTACGTTGTCTTTGTGCTTGAATCCGAATCCCCAAACGTTGACTAGTGGAGCTACGGTTATGTCAAAGCTTCCATGTGTTGCTTCTGATATGTCCAAAGCAATAGAATAGACATGCATAAACATACTATCGAGAATTGTTTCTTTATTGAGGTTTACACGGGTAATGATACTCTTTTCATTGAAGGGAGACAAGGAGTTATCCACCTTTTTTAATTCAGCTTGAATATCTTGTTGCAAATTTTGTGGATATTGATATGTAGCATGATAAACGGTACCAAAAATAGCACCTTCATTCTTTTGGTATGGAATCGTTGATATGGTATTGTTTTTAATAATCCATATTGTTGCGACAATAAGAAATAGTAGAAATGGAATTTTCCAACGAAATGTTTTTTTTCGATTCATTATTTACGAGTTTGCAATTATCTTTATAGCGATCAATATTAGTATTGTCCCACCTATTAATTCCGTCTTTATTTTTAGTCGTCTCCCTACAATAACTCCGATTAGTTTACCAAAAACAGAAAGGATGAAGGAGGTAAACCCAATAATAAGGATTGGATAATAGATATTTCTTAAATGATGCATTCCTAAGCAGTTAAACGAGATGCCAACGGCTAAAGCATCGATGCTCGTGGCTATGGAAAGAAGGACGATTGTCGTCATCTTTGAATAGTCCGTGTGATTTTCTTCCTTGTTCTTAAAGCTTTCTATAATCATTTTCCCGCCTAAAAATACTAAGAGTGCAAACGCAATCCAATGGTCGTAGTCTTCTATAGTTTGGCGAAAATAGGTGGTTCCAACCCAACCGATGATGGGCATTACGGCTTGAAATGACCCAAAGAAAAGAGCCATCAGAAGGGTTTGTTTCCAGCATATTCTTTTTTGATTTATTCCGCACGTGAGGCTCACCGCCATACAATCCATTGCTAATGCGATACCGAGCAGCCAACAATCTAATTCGCTCATTTAAATATCAAATACGAGATTGAACGAACCAGTCCAGCAACTTTTGTCGTTTTTACCAAATCCAGGTACATACCAAGCTTGTCCCACCTCATTCCCTTTTTGGCTTAAACGCTGTTTATATCGAAGACTCCATCCGATGTGGAACGCTTTGTATATTTTGGCTTCTAAACCGAATAAGACTTCCACCCAATTACAGTTTCCACTAAGATCTTTGAAGTCAAACGGTATAGAACTTCCCCATATAGGATCTTGCTGAGATGGTCCGTTAATATCATACTTAAATGTGGTAAAAGCATATCTAAGCCCTACCAAAATGCGATTTCCACTTGCTGGTTTTTTTATGAGGTTATAATCAAAGCCAAGTCGAATATAAGGAGCATTTGTTTTATAATGTAATTCAGTTTCTTCACTTGTATAATCGCAGGTACCATAGCCCATTTCTACCGTTGGAAAGAATCTGTTTTTTAAGTTCGCTTTTAGGGCTCCTTCATATTGCCCATAGTCTCCCATCATTTGCATCGCGATACCTACAAGATCTATAGATGCCGATAATCCTTCAAATAGATGGTTTGATGCTTTTATTTGGGCTTTCGCAGCATCTTCTCGCGAAGCATATTGTATACCTTGTACTTTTGGCTGTTTCGCGATATTTTCTTTTTGTGAGCCGTTATTTTCCTGTGCTACGACTTGTTGTACACAGACGAAACTAATGATTGCTAATATAGAGCTTAAAGTTTTCCGTCTGTTCATAGTTAATCTTTTTATTAGTTATCGTTATGCTGTCAAGGGTCATAGACCGTATTTGCGTTGTTTTTTGCTTCTTCCATTCCACTTTGTTCACGTTGTGAAACATTGCTGTTCCACAATCTGCCGATTCAAAATAAGGTTCGTTTGTATGCGTAATTAGAATGGTGTCCGTCGCATTTCCGTTTTTCATATTGAAATGGAAGAGTAGAGTATCTGTTGTTTGTGCATAACTCATCGGAAGATCTATTGTTGCGATGCCTGTAGCTTTATTCAGCAATATGGAATCTGTTCCAATAGCAGTAACTGTAAGTGTATCGCTAAGTTTGATAGAAAGCCCTGTTTTTGAATTATAGATGCCAAAGGTAGCGTATACCGTATTTTTCAAGGTGCAGTCTGTGTCGTTACAAGCCGTCAGACTGAATAGAAGCATAGCGGTGCTTAGTGCATATTTTATGAGCTTAATCATCGTAGATTTATATTTCTTTTTCTATTTGATATTGATTGCGTTCCGAGGCGTTCCTACTTATTAGTTCCCCAAGAAAACCTGCCAAAAATAATTGTGTACCCAAAATCATCATCGTTAGAGCAATATAAAAATAAGGTGAACTTGTAATTAAGGGCGCTTTGACATTTTCTATTATCGCGTATAATTTATTTCCACCGACAACAAGTATTGATACGAATCCCAAAAAGAACATCATACTTCCTAAGAATCCAAATACGTGCATTGGCTTTAACCCAAAGCAATTTAAGAACCATAAAGACAATAAGTCTAAATAGCCATTGATGAAGCGATTGAGTCCTCCAAACTTTGATTTTCCAAATTTTCGTGCTTGATGTTGCACCACTTTTTCGCCGATGCGGTCAAATCCTGCATTCTTTGCGATATAAGGAATGTAGCGGTGCATTTCTGCATAGACTTCTATGTTTTTTACGACTACCTGCTTATAAGCTTTGAGTCCACAATTAAAGTCATGTAAGTTTTTTATACCACTCACCTTACGCGCTGTCGCATTGAATAGTTTTGTCGGAATGGTTTTCGATAACGGATCGTATCGTTTTTGTTTGTATCCAGATACAAGGTCGTAATTATCTTCTGTAATCATTCGATAAAGCTCTGGAATTTCATCTGGTGAATCTTGCAAGTCCGCATCCATTGTTATAATAACATCGCCATCTGCTCTTTGAAAGCCACAATATAAAGCTGGTGATTTGCCATAGTTTCGACGAAACTTAATACCCTTTATGGCTAGATCCTCTTTCTGAAGCTCCTCTATCGTTTTCCAAGAAGTATCCGTACTGCCATCGTTTATGAAAATTATTTCGTACGAAAAATTATGTTTTTTCATCACACGCTTTATCCATGCAGCTAGTTCTGGAAGACTTTCTGCCTCATTGTAGAGGGGCACTATTACTGATATATCCATAGGTGTTAAAACTTTATTGAATGGTACTTTGAGGTGTGTTTCTTTTGCATAAAAGAGCCGTAGGAATAGATAATACAAATCCAAAAAAGATGGAGGTATCCAAACAGCTTGCGGCTTTTGTTATGGAGGAAGTATTTCGAATTAAATCAACCATAATTTTGATGTCTGTACTTCCTGCCATAAGTTCAAATGTCCGTTGCATTTCTGGTGTGGATAATTGTTCTTTTACATCTGGCTGAGCGAGAAATGCTTCATAGTTATCACAAAACATACCACCATCAAGGAACTCAAAATATAAATAGGCTAGGAGGGCAAGGAGTATAGAAGAATATAAGTAAGTAAGTAAACTAAAAATATAGGCTTTACGAAAACTCAGCGTGTCATCAACGGATGTTTGTTTCCGGAACATCTTTGTGAATTTTATCCCTATAAAAGGCGCGGATACCGTAGTAAAAAGAAATACAAGCATCAAAAAAGGAAATTGAAAATGGAAGATAAAACTAAAAAAGCTGATAGCCCAAATAGCGCCAAAAGCCATACCATATTGCATTGCGAATGCATTCGTCTGATTGAATGTTTCTTGTCTATTCATATATATTCTTATTACGAAACAAAGGTACAACTAATTTTACTTTTAACCAAATGGGATTATCATAAAATAGATTATGCACTGAAGATGTACTGAGATTCCAAACGATCGAAAAAAGAGTCCCTTTAAAATGCAGTTGAACAATCTTGCCCGAGAAATTCTTTAAACCATTATTTATATTCTGTCTTTTGGAGAGTGTTTAGAACTCTCTTTTTAGATACTTTGTAAGACCTTTTTAAAAGACTCGTACGAAAGGTCTAGATAACTCAGTTCATGAGGGTTTATTTTTAATGAAAATACACTATTAACTTCTGAGAGATCAAAGTAGCTTTTTATGATTCCTGCTAAGTTAAAGGATTTATCATCACCTTTTTTCATAAGTTGTAAGCAGCATTGAGTAAGTAGCATTTTTTCATCATCTGCTTTTTTTAGAGCATTGAATAATACATAGTAAGCTTGCGTTGAATGACATTGCAATAGATGAGGTAACTGTAATGCAGGCGTTTCTTCCCCAAAAACAGATAATAGATACTCTATTTCTTTGGGACTCTTTAATAAGGGCAGTAACTTATTTATAATCTTTGTTTTATCAATTCCACGCTGTTCTTTCAATAGTTTATGAGCATAAGTCGAGAATACCGTATTTTCCATTTTGATGGTTCCTTGTGAATAAGCCCATATTACGGCTTTAAGAAGCGTTACAAGAAATGCTTTTGGATTTATCTCCACTACATTTACAAAGGCTACCCAAAAGGCTGGACCGCGCAACTCTCGAAAGATTGATTCACCGATTACATAACCCGCCGTACGGTAGTCGGAGTTGGATAAGCCGCTTAGGTATTTTTCCATTTCTTTCCACTGCTCGGCTATTATCATGCCCTTTAGTTGCTGATAGATAACTGGATTATAGTGCTTTTCTGCCATCTTTTGTTTATCTACGCTCTAAGAGTACAACGTTTTCCACGTGATGTGTCTGCGGAAACATATCTACAGGTTGCACAAATGCTACTTTATACGCTTCGTCCATAAGTTGGATGTCACGAGCTTGTGTGGCTGGGTTACAACTAACATAGACCACTTTTTGTGGACATGCATACAATATTGTGTTTATGACATCTGTGTGCATACCTGCTCTTGGCGGATCGGTAATGATGACATCTGGACGACCATATTTCTCAATAAATTCTTTATTGAGTATGTCTTTCATGTCTCCAGCAAAAAACAAGGTGTTCTCTAATCCATTTAGTGACGCGTTTACTTTCGCATCTTCTATCGCTTCAGGTACATATTCAATACCGATCACTTGACGAGCTTGTCGTGCTACAAAATTTGCAATAGTCCCTGTTCCTGTATAAAGATCATAAACGAGTTCGTTGCCAGTAAGTCCCGCAGCATTGCGTGCCACTTTGTATAGATTGTATGCTTGATCTGTATTGGTTTGGTAAAAGCTTTTTGGGCCAACTTTAAATTTCAATCCTTCCATTTCTTCATATATAAAGTCTTTCCCTTTATACGTTTGAATCTCTAGATCTCCAATCGTATCATTACATTTCAAGTTGTTTACATAAAGAAGACTTGTTATTTCTGGAAAGGTCTCAGATAAATGTTGCATTAACGCTTCCGATTTCTGGCGCTCCGCTTCTTCTGTGTAATAAAACTGTAGAAGCAACATCAATTCTCCTGTTACAGAGGTGCGTATCATCATATTTCTCAGCAAGCCACCTTGATTCCGAAGATCGAAAAAACTCAAGTTCTGTTCAAAAGCATAAGAGCGAACATCGTTCCTCAACCGATTACAGATGTTTTTCATTAGATGGCACTCCTCAATGTCTAAGATTTTATCGAATGCACCAGGAATATGAAAGCCTACCGCATTTAGATTATCATATTTCACATCGGTATCCACTTCTTCTTGTGTTAACCAGCGTTTATTGCTAAAACCAAATTCTAATTTGTTACGATATTCTTGCGTCTTTACACTTCCTATGATCGGAGATATTTCGGGTAATTCAACTTTTCCTATGCGAGTCAGGTTGTCGCTTACTTGCTTTTGTTTATAAAATAATTGTTCTTCATAAGGTAAGCATTGCCATTTACAACCTCCGCATACGCCAAAGTGTTTACAAAAAGGGATTGCGCGCTTTTCTGAATACTTATGGAATTTGATGGCTACGGCTTCACAAAAATGATGCTTTTTACGCTTTACTTGCAGATCGACAATGTCGCCAGGTACAACATATGGTACAAATACGACCATATCATTTACTTTCGCGATAGCCTTTCCTTCGGCTGCTACATCGATAATAGTTACTTCTTCAAAGATTGGGAGCTGTTTTTTCTTTTTCATCTCTTGATGTTGTCTCATTTATGTTATCTATGTGCAAAGGTAATTATTCTTGTGGAATATCCTACTGCTTTTCAATCTTAATCAAGCACTTCGAAGCGTGCAAACTTTAAGAGTAAGGTCTTCTCTCCTGTATTTTGAAAAGCCACAGTTGCTTTACAGTTTTCTCCTTTTCCTTCAAGATGAAGTATTTCTCCCACGCCAAAGCGTTTGTGCTCAATGTGCTGACCTATTCGTAGCGTATTCGTATCAGAAGATAGATCTGTTTGCTGCGTTTTAGAACGAACGGATACCAAATGGCGAGGCTTTGTAGGAAGCGAATGTGTAGTTGGTGTTTCCCGCTTTAACGTGAAGGGGTTCTCTTTTTTCTCTTTCTTCGGACTAAATGCTTGTTGTGTTGTTTGAATATAGCGTGAATCTATGTCGTAAAGGAAACAACTAGGATTCGAAAATTCCATCTTCCCATAATGAAATCTACTTTTTGAGAACGAAAGATAACAATATTCTTTTGCGCGGGTTATTGCAACATAAAAGAGACGGCGTTCCTCTTCCTTTTCTATTGGATTATACGTTGCATTTGCGTTAGGAAATAGACCATCCTCTAATCCGACCACAAAAACGCCCCCAAACTCTAATCCTTTTGCGGAATGGATCGTCATTAAGGCTACTTTTGGCGTATTTTCGTCTGTCTTGTCGGCATCTGTCAAAAGCGAAACTTGTTGCATATAATCAATGAGTTGTATTTCGCTTTCACGATCTTCTTCTCGTTGTAAATCAACAAAGTTTTGCAACCCATTCACAAGTTCCGTTATATTTTCTCTTCTATTTTGTCCTTCTGGAGTCGCATCTTTTAAAAAGTCGTTCATAATACCAGCTTCTTTTATAATGCGGCATCCTAGTACGGATGCATCTTCCGTTTCTACGGCTTGTAAGAACGATTGCATCATCTGATAGAATGATGCCAACTTCTGTGCAGTACCTTTATTGATGTTTATATTGTATGTTTCTGGAGATTCGAGTATTTTCCATAAACTTACATTCTGTTGTATAGCAGCACTCATTAGCTTATTCACGGTCGTTTCGCCAATGCCTCGAGCTGGATAATTTATAATACGTTTAAATGCTTCCTCATCATAGGGGTTTATCACTAAGCGAAAATAGGCAATTACATCCTTTATCTCTTTACGTTGATAAAAAGATAGTCCGCCATAGATTTTGTAGGGTATCGCTCGTTTACGCAATGCTTCTTCAAAAACTCTACTTTGAGCATTTGTTCTGTAAAGTATTGCAATCTCACTATAATTTAGTTCTTTATTACTATGTAGAGAGCTTATTTGGTTGCATACGATTTCACCTTCTTCTATATCGCTGTAAGCAGAGGTTAGAACAAGTGGTTCGCCTATCTCGTTTTTACTAAAAACCTTCTTCTTTATTTGACTTTTATTATGCGATATAACACTATTGGCTGCATCTACAATATTCTGTGTGCTCCGATAATTTTGTTCCAATTTAAAAATCCGAGCATTCTTATATCGTTCACTAAATTGCAGAATATTGTCAATATCTGCTCCTCTAAAACCATAGATACTTTGCGCGTCATCACCCACTACGCATATTTTTTGATTAAGTTTTGACAGCTCCCATACTATTTTATGCTGCGCTATATTTGTGTCTTGATACTCATCTACAAGGATATACTGAAATCTCTCGGCATATTGTAGACAAATATCTGGGCGAGAGGTGAAAAGTTTATAAGTATAGAGTAATAAATCATCAAAATCCATTACTTGTGCTTGTCGGCATCTCATGGCGTAGATGCGATAAATATCACGAACCGCAGGTACTTGTTGTGCTTTATCAATTTGATATGCCTCCGTGTTCGCTGCATATTCATTTGGCATAAGCAGCTGATTCTTTGCTTTCGATATTCTATTTGCTACCGTTCCTGGCTTATATTTTTTATCGTCTAACTGCATTTCTTTCACGATAGATTTTATTAAGCTCTTCGCGTCTGACGAATCATAGATTGTAAAGTTCGACTGATAGCCTATCGCTTCGGCTTCTGTGCGCAAGATGCGATAAAAAACAGAATGAAAAGTCCCCATCCATAAGTAACGCGCTTTATTTTCGCCTACAAGTGTCCCGATACGCTCTTTCATTTCTTTGCTGGCCTTATTTGTAAAGGTCAGAGCCAAAATATTCCAAGGTGCTATTCCTCGTGCTAATAAATAGGCTATTTTATAAGTAAGAACTCTTGTTTTTCCCGAACCCGCTCCCGCTACTACAAGCGAAGCCCCATCTATATATTCTACGGCTTCCCGTTGGCTCTTATTTAGTTTTTTAAGAAAAATATCTTCCATCTTCTGTTCGTCCTCTTTAATTTGAGGATACAAAGATAAGAAAATCATACGGGATAGCGAAGAAAAGGCATAAATGACATTTAGCGTTATCTTTTAGGTCTGTTTTTATGTTTTTTGTGTACATTTGTAGCTCGTAAAAGAAATTGAACCAAATTATAAAGCAATGCTTACAATCAAACAAATCATCGAAAACGAGGAATCCGTTGTACGTGGACTCGAAAAGAAGCATTTCAAGAATGCAAAAGAAACCATTAAAAAAGTATTAGAAATAAATGACAAGAGGAAAAGCTCCCAAAGCCAGCTTGATGCTAATCTAGCAGCTCAAAATGCAGCGGCTAAGCAAGTTGGGCTTTTTATGAAGGAAGGAAAACAGAATGAAGCTGAAGCTACAAAACAACGGGTTGCGGAGATAAAAGAAAACAGTAAATCACTACAAGAATCCATGGAATATGCAGCTGAAGAACTACTTCAGTTACTCTACACAATACCAAATATTCCTTACGATGAAGTGCCAGAAGGTAATTTTGCCGAAGATAATGTGGTAGAAAAGATTGGAGGCACAGAAACCTCCTTACCCAAAGACGCTTTACCACATTGGGAATTGGCTAAGAAATATGATTTAATAGACTTTGATCTAGGTGTAAAAATAACAGGTGCTGGTTTTCCCGTATACAAAGGGAAGGGAGCTCGCTTACAAAGAGCATTGATCAATTTCTTTTTAGACGAAGCACATCATGCTGGTTACTTAGAAATAATGCCACCTACGGTAGTGAATGCCGCTTCTGGTTATGGTACAGGGCAATTACCTGATAAAGAAGGACAAATGTATCACTGTAATGTAGACGATTTATACCTCATCCCAACAGCCGAAGTTCCTGTAACCAATATCTATCGCGATGTCATTTTGGATGAAAAGGATCTCCCTATCAAAAATTGTGCTTATACACAATGCTTCCGTCGCGAAGCTGGTTCGTATGGAAAAGATGTACGCGGTTTGAACCGACTACACGAATTTTCTAAAATAGAAATTGTTCGCATTGACAAACCAGAACATTCTAAGGAATCGCATAAGGAAATGCTAGCGCACGTAGAAGGTTTACTTCAAAAACTTGAATTACCGTATCGAATACTTCGTCTTTGTGGTGGAGATATGAGTTTTACGTCTGCTATATGCTTCGACTTCGAAGTTTATTCAGAAGCCCAAAAACGTTGGTTAGAAGTTAGTTCTGTATCTAACTTTGATACATATCAAGCAAATCGCTTAAAATGCCGTTATCGCAAAGCAGATAAGAAAATAGAACTTTGCCATACACTCAATGGTTCAGCCCTTGCTTTACCTCGCATCGTAGCGGCTCTTTTAGAAAACAACCAAACACCACAAGGTATTAAAATCCCTGTCGCTTTACAATCGTACTGTGGTTTCAGTATCATAGACTAACCATTTTAATTATTAACCAACACATTCATTTTATGTCGAATAACAAAAGTTTTGCAATTCCTTTAGCCTTTATCGGAATTATGTTTTTTGCTATAGGTTTTGCCTTAGGTATCAACTCTGTGCTCGTGCCCGTCCTTCAAGGATCGTTGAACATATCATCCGCAGCGAGTTATCTAATCATAGCTGCTACGTTTATACCATTTCTTGTGTTTGGCTATCCCGCAGGTATGACGATTAAAGCCATAGGGTATAAGAAAACAATGGCACTTTCATTTGTAATCTTTGCCATTGCATTTGGACTATTCATCTTTTCTGCACAAGAAAGAAGTTTTAGCTTGTTCCTTTTTGCGTCCTTTATTAGTGGTGCCGCGAATGCTTATCTACAAGCTTCTGTTAATCCTTATATCACGATATTAGGTCCAATAGAAAGTGCCGCAAAACGCATTAGTATTATGGGTATCTGTAATAAACTTGCTTGGCCTATTCCTCCGCTTTTCTTAGCTTTGCTTATAGGTAAAGATGTGAAGGGTATTACTATAGAGGATTTGACAACGCCATTCATCGTGATTATCATCGCATTTGTTGTATTAGGAATTATGGCTTTACTTGCACCACTTCCTGAGGTAAAAGCGGCAGGAGAAGATGAGAGCGATGCTTCAACGTCAGCTTGTCCTTATGCAGAGGGAAAAACATCGGTATTCCAATTTCCTCATTTATTATTAGGTTGTCTCGCTTTGTTCTTGTACGTTGGTGTAGAAACCGTGTCGCTAGGTACACTTGTAGACTATGCCAATTCGCTTGGTTTAGAAAATGCAGCAAACTATGCGTGGATTGCTCCTATTGGTATTGTTATTGGATATATATGTGGAATTATTTTTATTCCTAAATACATATCGCAAGCCACAGCACTTAAGATTTGTTCTGTTCTTGCTATCATAGGTTCCATTCTTGTTGTACTTGTCCCTCAGGATATGTCAATCTATTTTATTTCGTTTATGGCATTGGGCTGTTCTCTGATGTGGCCTGCTTTATGGCCACTAGCAATGGCTGATCTTGGCAAATATACAAAAGCTGGTTCGTCTCTTCTCATTATGGCCATGTTTGGAGGAGCCGTAGTTCCAACACTTTTTGGATACATTAAGGATGTAGCAAGTGCACAACAAGCTTATTGGCTCTGTCTTCCTTGCTTTATTTTTATCTTGTATTACGGTGTAAAAGGATACAAGCTTCGCTAAAACGAGACTTTCAATATCAGATCCTTGAAAAAGGAGCGCGCTCGAATAAAAAAAGGAGCGCGCTCCTTTTTTTATTCGAGCGCGCTCCTTTTTTTTGAACGGTGTATCAATTTGCAATTTATTTGTTGTGTAATACCATCTTTTGGCGTTTTGATGATTTATTTCTTGACAGAAAAACAACAAAATACAATGTGATGGATGGGTGATAGGTGAGATAAAAAGAAATCGAGTAGGGGAAATACAATTGACATATCCTCTACTCGATTATAAATAAGAGCTGCTAAAGATTCGAAATTACTTTGTCGTAAGTTCTACTACATAATCAATCTCTTGTGGCTTAGCCGTAAAGCTTAGGGTCACGCCCTGCTTTGTCTGCTTAAATTGTACCTTGCTTTTATCGGCAAAGCAGATTGCTTTTTTTACTTTTGCAGTAAGTGGAAGCGTTAGTGATGTGGTGTCAAGCGAAAGAATGTGAACATAAAGTTTATTGCCATTTCGTGTGGTTACGCCCCACGCAGAAGCGGGTATGTCGCCTGCTTTTGTTCCATAGATAGTTGCACCATATTTGCTTGTCCATTCTCCCATCGCTTTTAAACCCATGAGCGATTGCATTGGAATTTCTCCGTTTGGCTGTGGACCTACATTGAGTAATAGATTTGCACCTTTACCCGCTGCTTTTACAAGATAATGTATCAATTCTTTTGGCGTTTTGAATTTTTGGTCAGTTGCATTATAGCCCCATGAACCATTCATTGTTTCACACGTTTCAAGCGGCAGATGTTTATCCACAGCTTGTCCTGAATACCCTGCTTTGTTTTCTCCTGGCAAATCGCGTTCGAAGAGTTGAAAGTCTTCTCCATCAAATGGATCTACATGATGATTATTACCAATTAGACACGATGGTTGCAAGGAATGAATAAGTTTGTATTGCTCTTCGAGGTGCCAATCGAACGGGATAGAGTCTCCGCGATGATCCCACCATCCATCAAACCAAATAGCTCCTACTTCTCCATAATTTGTAAGAAGTTCGGTGAGTTGTGCATTCATAAATTTAGAATAGCTAGCCCAGTTCCCTTTTCCTGTACGCCCAGAACGGTGTCCACTACCTCCTCCGATAGGGTAATCATCACGTGTCCAATCAAGATGAGAGTAGTAGAAGTGAATTTTAATACCTTCTGCATGGCAAGCATCGGCTAATTCTTTCACAATATCACGTTTAAACGGTGTGGCATCTATTATGTTGTAACTGGATTGTTTTGTATTGAACATAGAGAAGCCATCGTGATGGCGCGTTGTAAAGCAAATGTATTTAGCTCCTGATTGTTTAATGGCTTTTACCCATGCTCGTGCATCGAAACGACTCGGATAAAAACCAGAAGCTGCTTTGGCGTACTCATCACGCTTAAGTCCTGAAGTCTCTAAAAACCATTCACCTTGAGCAAACATACTATAGATGCCCCAATGAATAAATACTCCGAACTTACTGTTGGCAAAGTCTTGTCGAGCTTTTAGATTCCCTGGTGTCGGCTCGTACGTTTTTTGAGCTTCCAAATTTGTAGGCAGTAACAAAACGGCTGCGAGCAATAAAGTTCCTGTACTTTTTTTGAAAAAATGTCTGATCATTATTATTAAGTATTAGTGAATTGCAAATGTAGCTCTTTTAATGGAAATGCAAAGAATTTAGCAAAGAAAATAAGGGGGATAAGCTGTAAAAGTAGTATCTTTGCCCGCTGGAACAGTATGTTGGTCTGTCGCCGGTGTATAAGCACAGGAGGAAAGTCCGGGCAACGAAGAGCAACTCCCTTCTTAATGGGAAGTTATCCGTGAGGGTAAATCAGATGCAGAAGAAAATAACCGCCTGTAAAAGGGTAAGGGTGAGAAGGTAGGGTAAGAGCCTACCAGTCGTGCAGCGATGTGCGGGCTGTGCATCGGAGTGTTGAAAGTTCAAGTATACCGACGTTTGAGAGCTGCTCGCTCAATTGTTCGTCGGAGGGTAGAACGATAGAGCCAATCGGTGACGGTTGGAGTGGATAAATGACAGATGCTCTGCAAAGAGTACAGAACCCGGCTTATAGACAAACTGTTCCTTTTTTTTGAATTTTAAAAATTAAATATATGATAAGTGAACGTAGAGGAAATGTATATCACGGAGTGTTACTTATAGCACTGTTTTCGTTTTCCGCCTGTTACATAAGTAGTTTTCAATGGGTCAAAAACTTATCTTTAAGTCCACTTATCGTGGGTATTATATTGGGTATGCTTTACGCCAATAGTCTTCGGAATTTTATTCCCGACACGTGGGTTCCTGGTATCAAGTTTTGTACAAAACAAGTATTGCGTACGGGAATTGTACTTTATGGGTTTCGCTTAACGTTTCAGGATGTTACTGCAATTGGATTACCCGCAGTCATTATAGATATTCTTATCATTTGTGGCACATTACTTATTGGATATGTAGTGGGTAAACTTCTTAAAATGGATGCCGATACTGCTCTTATGACTTCTACGGGTAGTGCCATTTGTGGTGCTGCTGCTGTATTGGGTGCAGAGCCTATCGTAAAATGTGAACCGCATAAAACGGCTATCGCCGTATCCACGGTTGTTATTTTTGGCACTTTATCTATGTTCCTTTATCCTATACTTTATCGTACGGGGTTCATCCATTTAAATGCAGAAGAGATGGCCATATTTACGGGTTCAACATTGCATGAGGTGGCACATGTTGTAGGTGCTGGTAATGCGATGGACCCAGACGGTGCAATTCATTTAGCAGAAAGTGCAACTATTACAAAGATGATACGTGTAATGATGCTAGCGCCAGTACTTGTTATTATGAGTTTTGTACTTGCTCGCCACGGTGTAAATGCTGCAACGGGAAAGAATAGTAGTAGTAAAAGTAAAATCGTGATTCCTTGGTTTGCGTTTGGATTTATTGCAATTATTGGAGTTAACTCTGTGCTCCAAAGCTTAACGATTATCCCTAAAGACTTATTATCTACAAGCATCACAGCCATCAATGATTTCGATAACTTCCTTTTGACAATGGCGATGACCGCTCTCGGAACCGAAACAAGCTTTGAAAAGTTTAAGCAAGCTGGAGCAAAGCCCTTTTATCTTGCAGGCATCATTTATCTTTGGTTGTTTTTTGGAGGATATGCACTTTGTAAATATCTCGTACCTCTAATCGGATAAACATAAATTACCTAATCATAAAAACAAAACCGATGAAATTAAAATCAATTCTCGTATTGTTGCTGTTTGCTGGTTTTACAACGATGGCTACAGCACAGATCTCAAAGAGTGAAATTCGTTGTGCTTATGTGATCAAGAGCTTGAAACTCAATAACGCACAAGCAACGCAGTTCCGTCCCGTACTAATGGCGTATCTAAAAGAACTTAAAGTCGCAAAATCGGGATACGAAAATTTGAAAGACAAGCTAAAGATGGCGATCAAGGGTCATCGTATCAGTGAGGCACAAGCCACTCAATTACTTGCAGCTCGTTGGGATAGCGATGCAAAGGAGTTGGCTGTTAAAAAGAAATACACACCTATTTTCCGTAAACAGTTGTCCGCTCGTCTTACTTTTGAAACCTTTTCCTTTGCCAATGATAACAAAGAAAAAAGGGCAGGGAAATCTAAACAAAGCGAAGA
Source organism: Bacteroidaceae bacterium (assembly GCA_036652575.1). GTDB lineage: Bacteria > Bacteroidota > Bacteroidia > Bacteroidales > Bacteroidaceae > Alloprevotella. Next base: position 81,805 of record JAVVVP010000001.1, on the reverse strand, counting down.
AGAATAACCATCTTTACGTATGTTAGGAATAAAGAGTATAAATCCTATGCTAGAGTGCTTTAGTACACTTAAAGAAGCAGGGGCTTATGCTCTTTTTCGATTACCAGATGCTCCGTATTTTACGCTTGTGGCACAACGAAAGGGTGATCCGCTTTTGTTTCACAACCTTAAAGAGTTGAATGGTGAGAGCGGTTTTGTGATTGCCCCTTTTAAAGCATCAGAGGAACAACCCATCGTACTTATAAAGTGTGATATAAAAAAGGAACTTCCTCTATCCTCACTTTGTGAATTTGCTAATTCAGAACAAATACCGATTCTTTTGCGGTATGAACGCGAAGCTTATCGAAACACTTTTTCCGTTTTTTCTCAAGCTCTTTTGAAGGATGAATATCAAAAACTCGTCCTTTCGCGTAGGGCAGAAGCAAAAGCAATGTTCGCACCAAATCCATTAACTCTTTTTGCGCTTGCTTGTCAACGTTACCCGCATCAAGCTATAACGCTAAGTTTTACACAACCAAGTGGCATATGGCTTGTGGCATCTCCTGAAGTATTATTAACGGGCAATCATCAACAATGGTCTACGGTAGCCTTGGCAGGTACAATGCCCTACGAACAAGTTCAACACACTGTAACCTCTAATCTTTGGAGTCCTAAAAATAGAGAAGAGCAGCAACTTGTAGCAGACTATATTGCTCAATGTTTGAATCATTATGCCGTGGATATAAAAACGGAAGGACCTTGTACGATACAAGCGGGGAATTTAGTTCATCGAAGTACAACATTTCAGTTTACGCTTCTCCATCTAAATCAATTGGGTAGTCTACTTGCAGCGCTTCATCCAACGCCTGCTGTATGTGGATTACCGAAAAAGGCTGCGCAACAATTTATTCTTCGTCATGAGACGGTTTCGCGGCATTACTACGCTGGTTTTATGGGATTGCTCCAACCCGAAGCCGATACACATCTTTATGTTTCGCTTCGATGTATGCAAATAAAAGGAGAATATTTACAGTTTTATGCTGGTGGAGGTTTATTGAAAGCGAGTCAAGAAGTCGATGAATGGAACGAAACTGAGCATAAAATGGACACGATGCTGTCTCTTTTCAAACAACTTTAATTATGTATTGCGATAAAATCAATGTCAATCAACTTACATCGCTTCTTGTAGCCCATGGTCTACGTGAGGTAGTCGTGTGCCCTGGGTCGAGAAATGCAATAATGGCACATAACTTCGATGCCTGTCCTGTACTTTCTTGTTACCCTATTACCGACGAACGTAGTGCGGCGTTCTTTGCTCTTGGTCTGGCTCAAGCGGTGGGTCGTCCCGTTGCCGTATGTGTAACATCTGGATCTGCGTTACTTAATACTTTGCCTGCTGTAGCAGAAGCTTACTACCAAGGTGTTCCTTTGCTTATCATTTCTGCTGACCGTCCTACGGCGTGGATTGGTCAACTAGATGGACAAACGCTACCACAAGTGGGAGCGTTGGGAAAGTTTGTGTCACGATGTGTTCATTTGCCAGAACCCACGAACAACGAGGATAAATGGTATTGTAACCGCCTTATTAATGATGCTTTGTTAAGTCTACACCAGAATCATACTCCCGTACACATTAACGTCCCCATCAGTGAACCTTTATTTTGTTTCAACACTCCCCAGCTTCCGATAGAACGAGTAATGAGGTCTTATGCACTACCTTTAGAAGCTCGATTGCCAAGCGAAATTATTGAAAAATTGAACCATGCCCATCAGCCATTGCTCATCATTGGGCAGCTACCACCGCAGGATGAAGCTTTGAGAGCTGCCTTGTTGCGTTTAGATGAGGAATACAAAATACTTGTGCTTCCTGAACTGCTCAGTAATCTTTCACCTGCAGAACGTATGGCAATGATAGAGCATGCGATACCCGATTGTTTACGTAACACTGATTATGTGATTTATGTGGGAGGAACACTTGTTGGTAAAGAACTTAAAAAGATGCTTCGCCAACTTCCTTCCGTAGAAGTATTGCGCATTACAGAACGTGATGAGGAATTTTCGGACACCTTCTGTCATTCCACTCAGTTTCTCTATGCCCCTGTAAAACAAGCCCTTTTAGCACTCTGCTCAGCGTTGAATTCTATCTCCTCTAAAGAAAGTGTCAAAACGTTACGCACCTTGTTACGACCCATAGCTCCAGTCCACACCTCCTTTACGTACGATGCTTTTCATCGAATCGTTGAGTCAATTAACGCACTACCTCCAAATCGTGTCGTTCTACATCTCGCGAACAGTTCCGTTGTTCGTCTTGCTGCGCGCATCCTTCATAATCCGTTCTATCCCGTTTTTTGCAATCGTGGAGTGAATGGCATAGAAGGTTCTCTCTCCACGGCAGCAGGTTATTCCATTGGAACTTCTCGTATCACTATTTGCTTTATCGGAGATCTTAGTTTCTTCTACGATGCCAATGCTTTGTGGAACCATAATCTACGTTCAAATCTACGTATTGTACTTATTAACAACGGTTGTGGAGATATCTTTCATCATTTAGCGGGGCTAGAACAATCACCAGCGCTCCATAGTCTTGTTGCCGCTACCCATACGACTACAGCTTGTGGCATCGCAGCGACCTATGGTATTCATTACTTTCCCGTATCTAATCTTAAGGATCTAGATGCGGTTTTACCACAATTTCTAGGCGATGCAACAGTCCCTCAACTTTTAGAACTTTTCACGAAATAACAGACCCTAAATATACAAAAACAAGATGAATAGAATTTGGAATCCCATTAAAGAATATAAGGAAATACTCTTTGATTATTACAACGGAATAGCCCGTATTACTATTAATCGGCCTCGTTACCGCAATGCTTTTACCCCTTTGACTGTTGCTGAAATGAGCGATGCGTTGCGTTACTGTCGCGAAACACAAGACATCTGTGTCGTGGTACTCACGGGTGCAGGTGACAAAGCCTTTTGTGCAGGAGGCGATATGCATGTCAAAGGACAGGGTGGCTATGTAGGAAGTGACGGAGTCCCTCGACTCAATGTGCTTGATGTGCAGAAACAAATACGTTCTCTTCCTAAACCTGTTATTGCTGCAGTCAATGGATTCGCTATTGGTGGAGGCCACGTACTCCACATTATGTGTGACCTTACCATTGCTTCTGATAATGCCATTTTTGGACAAACTGGACCTCGAGTAGGTTCCTTTGATGCTGGATTTGGGGCTTCTTATTTAGCGCGTATCGTGGGACAAAAAAAAGCACGTGAAATATGGTTTCTTTGCCGTCAATACAATGCGATAGAAGCTCAACAAATGGGAATGGTAAATACCGTTGTTCCTCTTCCTGCATTGGAAGATGAAGTGGTGGCATGGGCTGAACGTATGATGGAATTGTCGCCTCTTGCTCTGCGTATGATTAAAGCGGGACTCAATGCCGAGCTAGATGGGCAAGCGGGTATACAAGAACTTGCAGGAGATGCTACAATGCTTTACTATATGCTCGATGAAGCACACGAAGGAGCACAAGCTTTTCTTGAAAAGCGCAAACCTAACTTTGAAAAATATCCAAAGTTGCCCTAATTCATTTCTTATATATTTCTACAATGACCTATAAAATAGATATTCTTCCACGCATCCTCCATTTTCGTCAACCTGCTGGAACCTCACGAGGTGTTTATACCCTTCGCCGTATATACCTTCTACGACTTACAAGTCCAAGTTCTCCCCAATGTGAAGCATGGGGAGAATGTGCTCCCTTGCCAGCACTTAGTCAAGATGATTTGCCTTCGTATCAAGAAATTCTTCGTCACTCTTGTAAAGACTTTGAACAAACGGGTATTATAAACTATGAAGCTCTGCGTCCTTATCCATCCATACTCTTTGGAATTGAAACCGCTTTACTTCATTTTCAAGCTAAAAGTTCACGTCTCTTTAGTACGCCTTTTAGTCGCGGAGAAGAAGGTATTCCTATCAATGGACTTGTATGGATGGGGTCTTATGACGAAATGCTGGAGAGAATAGAACAAAAGCTAGCACTCGGGTATCACTGCATTAAATTAAAAATAGGAGCAATTCATTTTGATCAAGAATTAGAATTGCTTCAAATTATCCGTTCCCATTATCCCTCTACTAAAATAGAACTTCGAGTTGATGCCAATGGGGCCTTTACGCCTACTGAAGCTCTTCGCAAACTCGAAAAGCTAGCCCATTTTGATCTCCATTCCATAGAGCAACCTATTCGTGCTGGGCAGTATTCCCAAATGGCAGAACTTTGCAAACAAACACCAGTTCCAATAGCCTTAGACGAAGAACTCATTGGAGTTAACACCCTTTCTCAAAAACAACTCCTCCTTCAACACCTACAACCTCAGTATATAATTCTGAAGCCTTCTCTTCATGGTGGAATTTCAGGAGGACAAGAATGGATAGATGTAGCCACAGAATATTGTATTCCTTATTGGATTACAAGTGCACTTGAAAGTAATGTTGGGCTTAATGCTATCGCACAATGGACCGCATCACTTCCAGATCATAAACTTCGACCACAAGGATTAGGAACGGGACAACTTTTTACAGATAATATTCCATCACCACTCACGATTATTGGTGATAAACTTTGGTTTAAAGAATGATCACACAAGCACTTTTTGAACAGCAAACAAAACAGTTCATTCGCTGTTTCCGTACTCCATCGCCCACTATGATGGTTCACACCTCAGGTTCTACAGGAACACCAAAGCCCATCCATGTAGAAAAGAAGCTTATGGAAGCAAGTGCACGTATTACTTGTCATTTTCTTCAATTGACTCCTGGCGATACGGCTCTTCTTTGTATGCCTCTTCAATTTATTGCAGCAAAAATGATGGTTGTCAGATCCCTCGTTTATCATCTACAACTTTTACCCATAGCACCTTCTGGTCATCCTCTTGCAACTCTTACCACCTCTCCCGTTTTTGCAGCTATGGTTCCTTCGCAAGTTTACAACTCACTCCTTGTTCCTCACGAACGGGATCTTCTTTTTGGAATACGTCAACTTATCATAGGTGGTGGAGCCATAAGCCCTACTTTAGCCGAAGCTCTCAAACAGGCTCCACATCACGTATGGAGTACCTATGGTATGACCGAAACCCTTTCTCATATAGCACTTTGTCCCCTCAATGGTCTGCATGCTTCTTCTTGGTATCATCCTTTTCCAACGGTTAATTTGAGTCTGGATGCAGATAATTGTCTTGTAATAGATGCGCCAGAAGTGTGTCGGGAAATCATTACGACTCGTGATATAGCTCAATTGCGTGCTGATGGATGCTTTCGCATTCTGGGGCGGAAAGACAATGTTGTTTGTAGTGGGGGACTTAAAATACAAATAGAAGAGGTGGAACAACGCTTGTATTCCTTGCCCGTTCCTTATCAAATTACGTCTGTTCCTCATCCCAAATTTGGAGAAGCCATAGTCTTGATAATAGAAGCAAACGAAAAACAAACCGAAGAGATAGGAGATTTGTGCAAACAATATCTTCCCAAACATTGGATGCCAAAGTATATCATTACTACAGTTCTACTTCCTCTTACTCCCACAGGAAAGCCAAATCGTATACAAGCGAAACAATTTGCAGTGCAACAATTAGAAAAAAAGAACGAGCTCAATACCTATTTTTAAGAACACGAGTCCTTCAAAAAAGGAAGTTTAGATGCCATTGGTATCTAAAAAAAGTATTACCTTTGCTGCGGTAACAAAGGGGTGCCTCGCAAAAAGTCGAGCGCTGAGATTATACCCTATCACGAACCTGCTACGGATAATGCCGACGAAGGGATTGTTTTTGATAAGGAGAATGGGGTGTCTTAGCTTTGTGGACACCTCTTATTTATTTATCAAAAAAAGAATAAAGCGTATGATTCCGATTCAATTTATTACTCATTATACAGAAACCTTGAGCTACGAAGCGGGTGCTCGTGCAGCGTTAGAAGGCGGCTGCCGTTGGATTCAACTTCGAATGAAAGAGGCTTCGCGTCAAGAAGTAAAGGACGTGGCCATAAAGTTACGGAAGTGGTGCGATCAATATGAAGCGGTACTATTACTTGATGATAGAGTGGATTTAGTCAAGGAGGTTGCAGCAGATGGGGTACATTTGGGAAAAATGGATATGCCTGTGGCTGAGGCTCGAAAAATACTTGGTGAGGAATACATAATAGGTGGTACGGCAAATACAATAGACGATTGTGTAAAGTTGGCTCAAGCTCAAGTGGACTACATTGGGTGTGGACCTTTCCGATTTACAAAAACGAAACAAAACTTGTCGCCAAGACTTGGAGTTGAGGGGTACCAAACTATTATACGGGATTTGCGGGCACAAGGTTTTACGATACCACTCGTGGCAATAGGGGGAATAGAACTAGAGGATGTAAACGACTTGATGCGATCGGGTGTAAATGGAATCGCAGTGAGTGGTTGTTTATTAAGAGCTTTGGATCCTGTGGAAATGATGCGTCAGTTAATAGGTAGCACAGAGAGATAGAAAGAGAAGGGAAACATATATTATATATAGATTAGCATGAAAGAAAATATCAAAATAGACTATCCTAGTTCGGAAAAGGTTTACAAGCAAGGACAATTGTATCCGGAATTGCGCGTGGGGATGCGCAAGGTCATACTTACACCTACGATTACAGTGAAGAATGGAAAACAATTGGCTACAGAGAATAAACCTGTCTATGTGTATGATACAAGTGGAGCTTATAGCGATAAAACAGTGAGTCTTGATTTAAAACTCGGACTTCCGCGTTTGCGTGAAAGCTGGATTAAGAAACGTGGAGGTGTGGAGCAGTTACAGTGTTTGAGCTCTGAATATGGGAGAGAGCGTTTGGCAAATAAGGAGTTGGAGACTTTACGCTTTGAACATATTACAATGCCGCTACGAGGCGAAGAGGGAAAAGCCATTACTCAAATGGCTTATGCGAAACAAGGTATTATAACACCAGAAATGGAGTACGTGGCAATTCGTGAAAATATGAATTGTGAAGAACTCGGTATAGAGACCCATATAACGCCAGAATTTGTACGTCAGGAAGTGGCAGAAGGGCGTGCCGTGATTCCCGCAAACATAAATCATCCTGAAGCAGAACCGATGATTATAGGACGAAGTTTCTTAGTAAAAATAAACACGAACATCGGGAACTCTGCAACTTCGAGCTCTATCGATGAAGAGGTGGAGAAAGCTGTATGGAGTTGTCGTCTTGGTGGTGATACATTAATGGATTTATCCACAGGTGCTAATATTCATGAAACGCGAGAATGGATTATACGTAATTGCCCAGTCCCTGTTGGCACGGTCCCTATGTATCAAGCGATGGAGAAAGTTCAAGGAAAGGCTGAATTACTTACTTGGGAAATTTATCGCGATACACTTATAGAACAGTGTGAACAAGGAGTAGACTATTTCACGATACATTGTGGTATACGTAGGCAAAATGTTCACTTGGCAACAGGGCGTTTATGCGGAATGGTGAGTCGTGGTGGAAGCATTATCTCGGAATGGTGTTTGAAAAACAATAAAGAGAGTTTCCTATATGATCATTTTGATGATATATGCGATATTTTGGCTCGCTACGATGTAGCTGTTTCATTAGGAGATGGGTTAAGACCAGGAGCAATAGCCGATGCAAATGATCGCGCACAATTTGCAGAGCTCGATACAATGGGTGAACTTGTGGAGCGAGCTTGGGCAAAAAACGTGCAAGCTTTTATAGAAGGTCCAGGTCATGTCCCGATGCATAAAATACAGGAAAATATGGAGCGTCAGATCAGAAAATGTCACAATGCACCCTTTTACACACTTGGTCCACTCGTGACCGATATTGCTCCAGGTTACGATCATATCACGAGTGCAATAGGAGCTGCGCAAATAGGATGGGCGGGAACGGCTATGCTTTGCTATGTGACACCCAAAGAACATCTTGCTTTACCTGATCGCGAAGATGTGCGAACAGGGGTTATTACCTATAAACTAGCGGCGCATGCAGCGGATTTAGCTAAAGGTCATCCAGGAGCCATGGTGCGCGACAATGCTCTTAGTAAGGCTCGTTACGAATTTAGATGGAAGGATCAATTTAATTTAAGCTTAGATCCAGAACGCGCACTTGAGTACTATAAAGCAGGGCATCACGAAAATGGAGAATATTGTACCATGTGCGGTCCTCACTTTTGTGCTATGCGTATCAGTCATCGCTTGGAAGACTGCACAGAGAATAATAACGATAATAACTAATTCAATAATTATGATAGAAATTCAAGTATCAGAAGGTATCATCTCAACCTATTTCGAAAAGATGAGAAACAATTTAAGTCTTGATGTGGCAATTGTGGGAGGAGGCCCATCAGGGATTGTGGCAGCTTATTATATGGCAAAAGCAGGATTGAAAGTAGCCATATTCGATCGGAAATTATCACCTGGTGGCGGTATGTGGGGTGGTGCCATGATGTTCAACCAAATCGTAGTACAAGAAGAAGCGATGAACATTGTAAAGGATTTTAATATCAACTTTACCCCTTATATGAATGGACTCTATACAATGGATTCTGTTGAAAGTACTTCAGCATTGCTTTATAAAGCGATTCATGCAGGTGCAACCGTGTTCAATTGCTATTCGGTAGAGGATGTTGTGTATAAAAGTAATGTGGTGAGCGGTGTAGTTGTGAATTGGACACCCGTGCTTCGCGAAGGTTTACATGTGGATCCACTTAATATGATGGCGAAATGCGTGATAGATAGTACGGGTCACGATAGCGAAATATGCAAAACGGTAGCGCGTAAGAATGGTGCTCGCTTATACACCGAAACTGGCGAGGTGATAGGGGAACGTTCTCTTGACGTAACGATTGGCGAGGATGAAGTGGTAAAAGGAACCAAGGAAATTTATCCTGGACTTTACGTCTGCGGTATGGCTGCATCAGCCGTGTCGGGTACACCACGTATGGGACCAATCTTTGGTGGTATGTTACTAAGTGGAAAGAAAGTAGCTGATATGATCATCGATAAACTAAAATAAGACAAGCCTATTATCGCATCTCGTTACCTGCGAACAAAAAGAAAGGGTAGCGAGATGCTCTTTTTATGGAGACTCATCAGCTCTTTGGCAAGCTTTTTGTTTACTATTGCTTATATAAGTGATGCGAAAGGCTTAAGAAGGACAAGCATCTTTACAATATCAACGCTTAAATGAAGATAAAAATGAATAACCCAATATCCGAAATTCTTTCACAAATACTAGTACTCAGTAAGGAAGAAGCAAATCGTCTATACAATAAAGAGGTGAATCCAGAACATATACTTCTAGGTATTCTACGTGATAGTGAAAACGCTGCAAGGAATGCTATCTGCGAACTTCATGCCGATCCAAAGCTTTTAAAGGAAGCATTAGATAGGGCTTTGCGAAGTGATAACGAAGCTGACCACTTGCCGCAAGAGGAAATTTTGACATCTGAAGCAACATCACGAATACTGAAACTCAGTATACTGGAAGCGAGGGAGCTTAAAAGTAGTGAAGTGGGAGTTGAGCACGTGTTGCTCGCTATACTTCGCGAAAAGGAAACAATAGGTTGCACACTATTGAATGAAAATAATGTGACGTACGAGAAAGTTGTAAATCTATTTACTGCTAAAAAGGATATACAATCGAGCTTTGATTTTGATGAAGAAGACGAAGTAACGGAAGAGCCTCCAGAAAATGGTGGAATAGGAAATAATTCAGCTTCGACAAAACAAACAGATAAAACAAAAAAACGTACAAACGACACTCCCGTAATTGACAACTTTGGTACGGACTTAACAAAGATAGCGGCAGAAGGAAAGCTTGATCCCGTCATTGGACGTGAGAAAGAAATAGAACGTATTGCACAAATATTAAGTAGACGAAAGAAAAACAATCCGATACTTCTTGGTGCACCAGGAGTGGGAAAAAGTGCTATTGTGGAAGGTTTGGCCTTACGTATAGCACAAAAAAAAGTGAGTCGTACGCTTTTTGGAAAACGAGTAATAGCCCTTGATATAGGATCCATTGTAGCGGGTACAAAGTATCGCGGTCAGTTTGAAGAACGTTTACGTAGCATTATCAATGAAATAAAAGAAAATCCAAATATTATTTTATTTATTGATGAAATACATACCATTGTAGGGGCTGGATCAGCCTCTGGTAGTATGGATGCTGCCAATATGCTAAAACCGGTTCTTTCACGAGGTGAATTTCAATGTATCGGAGCTACCACAACGGATGAATATCGTAAAACGATTGAAAAAGATGGTGCATTAGAACGACGTTTCCAAAAAATCATCGTGGAACAAACTAGTGAGGAGGAAACGTTAGAAATACTTCACAATATTAAAGCTAAATACGAAGCACATCATAACGTGAACTACACAGATGAAGCGATAGAAGCTTGTGTGAAACTTACTGCTCGATATATTACGGATCGCTCATTCCCCGACAAGGCAATAGATGCCCTAGACGAAGCGGGATCACATGTACACATCGTAAATATTTTTGCGCCAAAAGAAATAGAGGAACAAGAAAAGGCAATTGTAGAATTGCAAAAAAAGAAATCAAATGCTGTAGAACAACAAGATTTTGAGCAAGCGGCACAACTTCGAGATGTTGAAAGCGAGATGGAGAAAAAGCTCGAGGTAATGAAGAGCGAATGGGAAAGCACAATGCGTGAAAATCGTGAAATAGTGGATCTATCACAGGTGGAAAACGTGGTGTCGATGATGAGTGGTGTACCAGTACAACGTATGGCGAAAATAGAGAGCCTACGGCTTAAAGGTATGAAACAAGAATTGATGAGCAAAGTAATCTCTCAAGATTCAGCCATTTCAAAATTAGTACAAGCGATTACCCGTAGTCGAGTAGGTCTGAAAGATCCGAATCGTCCTATTGGAACATTTATGTTTATTGGCTCTACTGGTGTCGGGAAGACCTATCTTGCCAAGCAATTAGCTTTGTCCCTATTTGGAAGTACAGATGCTATGATACGCATCGATATGAGTGAATATATGGAGAAGTACTCTGTAAGTAGATTAGTAGGAGCTCCTCCTGGATATGTGGGTTATGATGATGGTGGACAACTAACAGAAAAAGTGCGTCGTCATCCTTATTCGATTCTTCTTTTAGACGAGATCGAAAAAGCACATACAGATGTATTTAATCTCCTATTGCAAGTAATGGACGAAGGACGACTTACGGATAGTAATGGCTGTACCATTGATTTTAAAAATACAGTAATTATTATGACCTCGAATAGCGGTACGCGACAAGTGAAAGAATATGGTAATGGTATAGGTTTTAGTAATGGTATAGAAGTAACAAACGATAGTAAAATTCAAGAAAGTATCATTCGAAAAGCTCTTAATAAACAGTTTGCACCAGAGTTTCTTAATCGCCTTGATGAAATTATAATGTTTGACTCCCTTAACCGTGAGGCGATTCATAAAATAGCGGCAATAGAATTAGTAGCCCTCAGTAGCCGAATGCAAAATATGGGTTATACTATCAATATAGATAACGATGCAATAAATTATTTAGTAGACAAAGGATTTGACAAGCAATTAGGAGCTCGTCCACTGAAGCGCGCCATACAAACTTATATAGAAGATCCTTTATGCGAGATGATTGTAAACGAAACAATCGGAGAAAATAATTTTATTAGTGTTTCCTTTAATCAAGAAAAGAAAGAACTCGTCTTTTCTTAAAAATTCTTCTATAAAGAAAATCGAGCAAAAGCGTTATGCTTTTGCTCGATTTTCTTTATAGAAGAATTGGAACTTTATACGAACCATTTAACGTAACAGAAATCCTGTCGATGAGGTAGATTTGCATTTTTGGGGAACATACGATAGGCAACCTTAAAGCTACCTGCATTATCAATGCTCTCTGTTACTTCGAACGTATAGAGATTTCCTTCTCGTTTAACAACATTCATAGGAACAGCTGCATATATATGATCTTTTCCTTCTTTGTCTGTAGAAATGATTACCAATTCTAGTCCAATTGCGTCATCAAGCCCTTGTTCATCAATAACATGAGTTACAGTAAAACTTTTCCCACTAGTAAGAGACCAACTAGCTTTCAGCTCATTACGAGTAGAAGAAACAACTTGTATTTGATCCCAACGTTCAGCTACATTCTCTTTCCACAAAGCTATTTCTTTTGCTTTCGCATTGTTATTTGCACTAAGTTGTTTAAAACGATCATACTCTTTCGTATAGAATTTTTCGTAGTAGTCATCTAATTGACGTTTCATTGTATAATGAGGGGCAATTTGAGCAATAGAATTTTTGATAGTCTTGATCCAATTGGGTGAAAATCCTTTTTTGTTACGAGCATAATAGAGAGGAATAATCTCGTGCTCTAGTAATGTGTAGATTGTACTAGCATCCAATTTATCTTGATGCTCTTGGTTTTGATACGTACGCTTCTCAGATAAAGCCCAACCTGCTCCTTCACGATATCCTTCAAGCCACCAACCATCAAGTACAGATAAGTTCAGAATTCCATTCATTAAAGCTTTTTCTCCCGATGTCCCAGAAGCTTCAAGTGGACGGGTAGGCGTATTCATCCAAATATCAACACCAGATATTAAGCGACGTGCAAGTTGCATATCATAATTTTCTAAGAAAAGAATTTTTCCTAAGAACTCAGGACGTTGTGATATTTCAAATATCTTTTTTATAAGTCCTTGTCCTGCCCCATCAGCTGGGTGAGCCTTTCCTGTATAAATAAATTGAACAGGATAGTCAACGTTGTTTATGATTTTAGTCAAACGATCAAGATCTGTAAAAAGTAAATGAGCACGTTTGTACGTAGCGAAGCGACGACCAAAACCGATCAATAGTGCGTTAGGATTTATTTTATCAAGTAGTGAAACAACACGTGATGGATCACCTTGATTTTTGAGCCATGTTTCACGGAAACGGTCACGTATGTATTCGATAAGTTTTGTTTTTAACTTTACTCTTGTGTCCCAAATTTCTTCATCAGGAACGTTATAAATTGATTCCCAAATATTTTGATTACTCTGATCCTCATAAAACGTTTCTCCAAAATGTTTACTATAAAGAGCTTTCCATTCTTTTGCAGCCCAAGTGGGGAAGTGAACCCCATTGGTTACATAACCAACGTGACTTTCCTCTGGATAATATCCATTCCAAATATTACTAAACATTTCTTGGCTTACTTTTCCATGTAGCCAGCTTACGCCATTAACTTCTTGAGAGGTGTTACACAAAAATGTGCTCATGCAAAAACGTTCATTTTTATCTTCTGGATTTGTGCGCCCCATACCAATAAAATCATCCCAACTGATTCCAATTTTGCTTGGAAACGAACCTAAGTATTTTCCAAAGAGTGCTTCGTCAAAGTAATCATGACCTGCGGGTACGGGTGTGTGAACAGTATAGAGTGAAGAGGCTCGAACAAGTTCTATCGCTTCATTAAACGAGAGACCTTTTTGAACATAATCCACAAGTCGTTGTACGTTACACAGAGCAGCATGTCCTTCATTACAGTGGTAAACGTTCTTTTCAATTCCGAGTTTTTTTAGTGTCAACATACCACCAATACCCAGTAGATATTCTTGCTTTAAGCGGTTTTCCCAATTTCCACCATAAAGATTGTGCGTAATTGTACGATCAAACTCTGAATTCATTTCGTTATCCGTGTCGAGTAAGTAGAGTTTTATACGTCCTACGTTTACGCACCAAACGTATGCATGTACTTGATAGTTCGGAAAGGGTACGTCAACAATCAGTTGTTTTCCTTCTTTATCTAGTATTTTCTCGATAGGAAGACGTTCAAAATCCTGTGCTTCATAGTTTGCAATTTGTTGACCATCCATAGAAAGAGTCTGTGCAAAGTAACCATAGCGATAAAGGAAACCAACGGCGCAAAGATCTACATTACTATCGGAGGCTTCTTTTAAATAATCACCCGCAAGAATGCCAAGTCCTCCCGAATAAATTTTCAGAATATGATTTAATCCATATTCCATACAAAAGTAGGCAACAGACGGACGTTGTGCATTGGGCTTAACATCCATATATTTACGGAAATTAGCGTAAACATCGTTCATTCTCTTAATGAGATTTTTGTCTTTCTCTATATCTTTGAGTTGCTCATAGCTCAAGCGGCCTAATAATTCTACAGGGTTTGAATCTACTTCCTTAAACAGTCCTTTATTAAGACTGCGGAAGAGATCTGTAGCCTCACTATTCCATGACCACCACATATTCCTTGATAGCTCTTCTAGCTTTTTCAACGATTCAGGTATCTGTGATTGAACTGTTACAACCTTCCAACTAGGAGTGTTTGCGTTACTGATTTTTATTTTCATAATTTATAAAATTAAGTTCGCGATTATTTGTTTTTTTATTTATGTTCATTTCGTTGTGCTGCACTTCTAAGCGCATGACTATATGCTTGGTGATAATAGTTAATGAATTGATTCCAAAGTGCTTTTTGTGCTATTTGTGCAGCGTGTTGGCGTATGGTTTGAACCTCCTTTTTGGGTAGTAAGACAAACTCAATTACAGCCTTTTTAATGGTCTCGGCTACATCAAAATAATTGCTATCAGTACGATGTATTACGCACACACCATTTTTTAGATCACTTTCATTTCCCTCTATCTGATTTATCCACTGCCCGAAGCCTGAAAGATCTGTTGTAATACAAGGTATCTTAAATGCAATAGCTTCCAATGGTGTGTAACCCCAAGGTTCATAATAAGAGGGGTAGATGCAAAGGTCATTTCCAATAAGTAAGTCATAGTACTCCATATTGAATATTCCATCTGTACCATTTAAATAACAAGGAACTAGTATCACTTTAACCTTTTGATCCTTGCTATTCTTGAAGCCATGGTGCTTAATAAGATTAAGAATTCGATCTTCTTCCATATTGTATAAAGTATGCGTTATCATGGGTGTTGGTAACGGTGTGTCAAAAGCTTCTTTTGATTCCAAACGTTCTTGTAAATCTGTTCGAGGCTTTTTCGTCCAACACGGCACTTCAATTAGCGCAAGAATATCTTGGTGTAATTCAGATGAGTGATTTAATTTTGACAGGGCTTCCATATAGACATCGAATCCTTTGCAGAGAAAGTCATTGCGTCCACTTGTTGATATGATAAGTGAATTCTCAGAAATCTTTGTTCCTGTGAGGCAAGACGCAACGTGACGTATTTTGCTACGTGCTTTTTTACGCGCAGAAGTAAAAGCGGATCCTTTAGGTACAAAATCAGCTTCAAATCCATTCATTAAAACGACATCCGCTTTTTTATCTAGTAATTGTAAGCATTCCTTATTTGTTAATTCACTTACAGTTGTAAAACAGTCCGCATAATGTGCTGTTTGTTTTTCTATGCTATGTTTTGCTTCCATATTAAGCTCACATGCCATTTGGTCTCCGTTATAGTTCTCAAAGTATTCATAAAGCGGCTTATTATTTCCACATATAGACCGACCTATGCTAGTAGCATGCGTTGTAAAGATTGTGGCAACGTGTGGGGCTACTTTTAGAACATGAAGCATACCAAGGCCAGACATCCATTCATGAGCTTGATAAATAATGTTATCGGTTGGTTTTAGACATTCATTTGCTACCGTTCCAACAAGTTTACCTGCTGCATAAGAAAACATAGAAGCTTCATCATAATCGCCATAAGCATGAAGTGAATTTACGCCAAAATCTTGCCACGCATTGCCATAAATCTCACTTTTTTGTTCATAAAATGGTTCAAAGTCTACTAATATCGTAATCGGAGCACCTGGTATTTGCCAACGTCCTATTTTGATACAAAGATGGTTCGCTTTTGCGGCTTTATACCATGAAGGTAACAACGTCTTGTCTTCTACAAACAAAGGGTTGTTTTCTCCTTTTGTTATGTCAGGGCCAATAAAAATAACTTTGTCAGAATGCTCTGTTTGCAAAGTTTTGGCACGTGTAGAAAGAACCGTATAAATGCCTCCTACTTTATTGCAAACTTCCCAGCTAACTTCAAATATATAATCGGGCGTAAAATCCTTTTTATTCATGTTCCACATTTTTGAATGCAAAGATACACATTTTTTTGAAAACAAGCTCTACTTGTATGACTTACTCTCATAACTTTCAATCATACAACACGTAACACGTAAAATGCAGTTGCTGTTATTTTAAGTAACAACGATAGTTCTGTTTGTCTTTAATAGCTGAGAGAGCATCACCTAATTTTATTGTGTTTAGGTGATGTGTCTCTCATTTTTTTAATAGGCAAAAATAGGATAGTTTTTCATTGTTCCATTTACTCGATTACGAACGGATTGTATTACGAGTTCGTTCTCTGGATCATTAAGGACTTCTTCTATAAGTTCTGCTATGAGTGTCATAAGATCCTCTTTCGCTCCTCGGGTTGTGATGGCTGGTGTCCCAAGTCGTATTCCTGAAGTCTGAAATGCTGAGCGAGAGTCAAATGGAACCATATTTTTGTTCACCGTGATATCCGCAGCTACAAGCGCATTCTCTGCGACCTTTCCAGTAAGATTTGGATATTTGCTACGTAGATCTACCAGCATGGAGTGATTGTCTGTACCACCACTTACAATAGAAAAGCCACGTTTAATTAATTCTTTAGCTAAGCACGATGCATTTTTCTTTACTTGAAGTGCCCATTCCTTAAATTCGGGTTCTAGCGCTTCTCCAAAAGCAACGGCTTTAGCGGCAATCACATGTTCAAGCGGACCTCCTTGTATACCAGGAAATACAGCTGAATTGAGTAATGTGCTCATCATTTTTATAACTCCCTTTGGCGTTGTTTTCTTCCAAGGGTTTTCAAAATCTTTTCCCATAAGAATAATACCTCCACGAGGACCACGAAGTGTTTTATGAGTAGTGGAGGTTACAATATGCGCGAATTTCACAGGATTACTTAGTAGACCAGCTGCAATAAGTCCTGCAGGGTGTGCCATATCAACCATAAAAATAGCGCCTACTTTATCTGCTATTGTTCGCATACGAGCGTAGTCCCACTCGCGAGAATAAGCAGAACCTCCACCAACGATAAGTTTTGGCTTATGTTCTAAAGCAAGTGTTTCCATTTCATCGTAGTCGACCATACCTGTTTCTTTATTAAGGTTATATCCAATTGGATTATAAAGGATACCAGATGTATTGACCTTTGAACCATGAGATAAATGACCTCCATGATCAAGGTTTAGCCCCATAAAGGAATCACCAGGATTTAAGCAAGCTAGGAAGACTGCGGCATTAGCTTGAGCACCAGAATGTGGTTGTACGTTTGCGTATTCAGCTTCAAAAAGCTTGCAAATACGTTCTATTGCAATGGTTTCACTTTTATCTACCACTTGACATCCACCATAATAACGCTTTCCTGGATATCCTTCTGCGTATTTATTTGTCATACAAGAACCCATCGCTTTCATAACTTGATTACTGACAAAGTTCTCTGAAGCAATAAGCTCAATGCCTTTTAGTTCGCGCTGATGTTCAGCTTCGATTAAATTGAAAATTTCTGAATCTCTTTTCATGTTATCTCTTTCTTAAAGTAATTTATTTTGTTGTTCTTTTATTGATAAGATTCTTGTGATTACACTTTTTGTTATTTTTCCCATTCTTTTTGACACTCCATCCAAATTGACCTATTATTTGCCCTAATCCATAGTATGCTCCGTGTAAATAGACAAGTGGGTGAGCGCGATCAAGTTCAAATTTACCTGTTATAGGATTAAGCAAACTTTCATCGGCAAGTACATTTACAACATCGGCAAGAAACATATCATGTGACCCCAATTTTATAATTTCTTTTACTCGACACTCAATAGAAAGTGGACTATCTGCTAATACAGGACAAGAAATAATGCTTGCTTTGTCAGTCTTTAGATGCATTTCTTTGAATTTGTCGAGGTCTTTTCCAGAACGGACACCACACCAATCTGTTGCTTGTGCCATAGATTCAGTGGTGAGGTTTATGCAAAATTCCATATGCTCTTTTATAATAGAATAAGAATGTCGTTCGGGTCGTATTGATATGTAGCACATAGGTGGATTTGTACAGATTGTTCCCGTCCAAGCTACCGTAAAAATATTGAAGTCTGTAGGAGTTGATCCGCACGTGACGAGCACAGCGGGTAGGGGATAAATCATTGTACCAGGCTTCCAGTTCTGTTTCATTTTTACTTAAAGTAATTTTACATTGTCGATATTCTGCTTCTTTTCACAATAGCGGCATTGTATAACACCTGCAGATCGATCTGTAATTAAAAAGTGAGTACGCATAGGTTCATTATTTGTAATACATTTCGGATTCACACATTTTACGATTCCGTTTAATTCAGAGGGTAGCTCTACTTTCTTTTTCTCTATTACTTCAAAATCGCGAATGATGCTTAAGCTTACATTCGGTGCTACGATGGCGAGTTGATTTAGCTCTGCATCGGAAAAGAATTTATCCGCAACCTTTATAATACTTTTGGAACCCATCTTTTTGCTCTTTAGATTATATCCAATGGTTATAGCGTTTGATGTGTTTTCGAGATGAAGAATACCTATAACGGTAAATAATTTGCTAGAAGGTATGTGATCTATTACTGTACCATTTTGAAGTGCAGCAACGAGTAATTCTTGACGTTTTATATTCATATTGTATTTACTTTATTATTGTTTTATCGGCTTTTACCTCATCAAGGGTAATCCCTAAACAATCGCAAATGATAGCTTGCCGAGCAAAAAGTCCATTGCGTGCTTGTTCAAAATAATATGCGTGTGGATTGTCGTCTACATCGTAAGCTATTTCATTCACACGAGGTAAAGGATGTAAAATCCGTAAATTTTCTTTTGCTTTAGAGAGCATCGCGTTACGCAGTATATATATGTTTTTTACCCTTTCGTATTCCATTAGATCTGTAAATCGTTCCCGCTGTACTCTTGTCATGTATAAGATGTCGGCATCACGAATTATGTCAGCATTAAATTCAGTACCTTCTGTATATTTAATATGGTGCTCTTCACAATAAATTTTATACTCTTCTGGCATTTCTAATTCCTTCGGTGCAATGAAATGAAAGATGGGGTTAAAATGTCGCATCGCCATAAGTAAAGAATGAACGGTTCTTCCATATTTTAAATCCCCAACTAAATGTATATGAAGATTTTCTAGCGTTCCTTGGGTTTTATACATTGAATAGAGGTCAAGCATTGTTTGTGAGGGGTGTTGATTTGCTCCATCTCCAGCATTGATAATAGGAACAGGAGCTACTTCTGCGGCATATAAAGCAGCACCTTCAAGAAAATGTCGCATAACTATAACATCGGCATAATTACTCACCATCATAATGGTGTCTTTTAATGTTTCACCTTTTGATGAACTTGTAGCCTTTGGGTCTGTGAAGCCAATAACCCTTGCTCCAAGGCGATTAGCCGCAGTTTCGAAACTCAATCGCGTGCGTGTACTAGGCTCAAAAAAAAGTGTCGCAATAATTCGCCCATTGAGAATTTTACGATTCGGCGATGTTTCAAACTCCTTTGCCATTTGTAGCAGGTAATTTATTTTTTCTTTTGTGTGGTTAGCAATGGTAACCAAACTGTTATTCCCCTTCATACGCAATATAATATATTAGTAGTGTAAAATTGAGCGTAAAGATAGAGAAAAAATAAAACACAGAGCTATGTAAAATGATATTTTCTGAAAAAAGATAGGAAAGATAGAATGTTTAGAGATAATCATGCGGCGGATTTGAATAAAAGGCGTAAATTTGCAATTTACCACAGTTTAAAAATGTCGTAAAAAAATAGATATGAGGAAACGGTTTGTACATCTTTTATGGGGCTTATTTATGGTTCTAATTATAACATCAGCGCTAGCTTTTACAGCTATAGCACGTGGGTGGATGGGTTACGTTCCACCCCTTGATGAGTTGCAAAGCCCTATAAATAAATTTGCATCGCAAGTGATTTCTTCCGATGGAAAAATGCTTGGTACATGGTCAAGGAATGAAAACCGGATTTTTGTTTCTTATGAAGCCGTATCCCCATTTGTATATCAAGCTCTTATTGCTACCGAAGATGTCCGTTTTTATGATCATTCAGGTATTGATATCAGAGCGTTGGTTAGAGCGGTTGTAAAAAGAGGCATTATGGGGAATGCGAATGCTGGCGGTGGTTCAACCATCACACAACAATTAGCAAAACAATTATATTCAAGTACGGCAAACAGTGCAATGGAACGCCTTTTACAAAAACCTATAGAGTGGGTTATAGCCGTAAAACTAGAACGCAATTACACAAAGGAAGAGATACTAACACTTTATCTTAATTACTTTGATTTTCTGCATAATGCGGTAGGAATCAAAACGGCTGCGAATACGTATTTTGGGAAGCAACCTAAAGAACTAGATTTAAATGAGGGTGCTACACTTATTGGTATGTGTAAGAATCCTGCTTTTTTTAATCCTATACGATATCCAGAGCGTTGTCGTGAAAGACGTAACATCGTGTTACAACAGATGGAAAAAGCGGGTTATATTTCCCCCGCAGAATGTGCTGAAAACTCAGAAAAACCTCTTGTGCTTAATTTTCATAGGATAGATCACAAAGATGGTATGGCTACTTATTTTAGAGAACATTTACGGATGATTCTGATGGCACAAAAACCTGTTAGTAGTGAATATGCGGAATGGCAAAAACAAAAATATTATGAGGATTCTTTAGCATGGGAAATAGACCCTTTGTATGGTTGGTGTAATAAAAATTTCAAGAAAGACGGCTCAAATTACAATATCTATACCGATGGCTTAAAAATATATTCTACCATAGACTCGCGTATGCAAAAATATGCTGAAGCTGCTGTCTATAGGCATATTGCTTTAAGCCTTCAGCCTGCATTTGAGAAAGAGAAACGTTCTTCTGCTAAGTATCCGTTTTCTAAAACATTGTCACAAAAGCAAATAAACGAAATTCTGAGACGTTCTATGTTGCAGAGTGAACGGTATCGTAGCATGAAAAAGCAAGGCTATTCTGATGAGGAAATTAAGCAGGCTTTTAATACGAAACAACAGATGACTATATATACGTATCGAGGTGAAATAGACACCTTGATGACACCCATGGATTCAATACGTTATTATAAAAGCTTCTTAAGAGCTGGATTTATGTCTATGGACCCTATGAATGGGCAAGTAAAAGCTTATGTTGGTGGTATAAATTATACGCATTTTCAATACGATATGTGTATGGGCGGGCGTAGACAAGTGGGATCGACGATTAAGCCTTTTCTATATGCTCTGGCGATGGAAAACGGATATAGTCCATTTGATGTGGCTCCGAATGTACAGCAAACCTATCATGTCGCAGGGAAAACTTGGACCCCCCGAAATGCGAGCACAGCACGTTATGGGCAAATGGTAACATTAAAGTGGGGATTATCACAATCCAATAATTGGATATCCGCATATCTCATCAGCAAACTTTCACCCGCTGCATTTGTTCGTTTACTTCATGAGTTCGGCGTGCGTAACAAGAATATTCACCCTTCAATGTCGTTATGTCTTGGCCCATGTGATATATCCGTAAGCGAAATGGTAAGTGCTTACACGGCATTTGCTAATCGTGGTATACGCAGTACACCGCAACTTGTTACACGTATAGAAGATAGCGAAGGAAATAGAGTAGCAGAATTTCAACCTATTGTAAATGAGGTTATAAACGAGGAAAGTGCTTACAAAATGCTTGAGATGCTGAAAGCGGTAATAGATCAGGGCACAGGAGGACGGATACGTCATCGTTATCATATCAAAGCTGAAATGGGTGGAAAAACGGGCACGACGAATAATAATTCCGATGGTTGGTTTATCGGATTTGTGCCGCGTCTTGTTAATGGATGTTGGGTCGGAGGGGAAGATCCAGATATTCATTTTGACACGATGCGATATGGGCAAGGTGCATCTATGGCTCTTCCCATTTGGGCTCTATTTATGCAAAAAGTGTATGCAGATAAAACATTAGGATATTCGCAAGATGAGAAATTCGATATACCAGAGAAGGTAAAAAAACAGTCTTCAGATGCTCAGAAAGAGGAAGAATCGATAGGCATTGACGATATTTTTGAATAAAAACAGATATAATTAAATAGTGATGAAATATATTGGTATTATACCCGCGCGATATGCTTCAACCCGCTTTCCTGGTAAGCCATTGGCTTTGATCGGGGGAAAGCCTATAATACAACGCGTTTATGAACAAGTAAAAAGCGCATTTGACGTAACAATTGTAGCTACTGATGACGAACGAATTGCTCAATGTGTACGTCAATTTGGAGGGAAAGTTGTGATGACAAGTACAACGCATCGTAGTGGAACAGATCGGTGCTACGAAGCTTATCTTAAAAGTGGAGAAGAATGTGATGTGATTGTAAATATTCAAGGGGATGAACCTTTTATTCAACTATCACAAATTGAAAGCGTAAAGGCTTGTTTTGATGATTGTAAAACGCAAATAGCAACTCTTGTAATGCCTTTTAGTCCAACAACGAACTTCGAAACTCTAGCAAATCCAAATACACCAAAAGTAGTGGTAAGTAAGGATTTACACGCTATGTATTTTAGCCGTTCTGTTATACCGTTCCTTAGAGGTGTACCACAAACAATTTGGACAACGAAACATTTATATTATAAGCATATAGGACTTTATGCTTATCGTACAGATGTACTTAGAGATATAACGGCTTTGCCACAATCCGACCTTGAACTAGCTGAAAACCTAGAACAACTACGATGGCTTGAGAATGGTTATAGTATAAAAGTCGGTCTTACAAACACGGAAACAATCGGAGTTGACACACCTGAAGACCTAGAGAGAGCAGAACAATTTTTAAAACATAAAATTAAATAAGGTAAAAAGCTTGCTGCATTGAGACTTTTAACTTACTTTTGGTACGCAAAAAGCAAAAAAGAATGACAAAGAAAATACTTATAACCATCGTAACCTTTCTATGTATAGCTACAATGAGTTATTCACAAAAGCTAATGATAGGTAATTATACGTTTTCCAAAGATGGATCAGAATATACTGGACAAATGATGTCTGGTAAGCCACAGGGAAAAGGAAAATGTATCTTTAAAAATGGCGATGTATACGAAGGCGATTACGTTAAAGGTAAACGTAATGGATATGGTATATGTACATACGCCAATGGAGAGAAGTATGATGGCTATTGGTTCCAAGATCAACAACACGGCAAAGGAACTTTCTATTTTGAAAATAATAATCGCTACGAAGGATTATGGTATCGTGATTTTAGAGAGGGTAAAGGGAAAATGTATTACTATAATGGCGATTTATACGAAGGTGAATGGAAAGCGAACAATCGTGAAGGTAAAGGAGTTTACACTTATAGTAAAAGTGGAGCCTATTATGACGGAGAATGGAAAGAGGATAAGAAATGTGGGCGTGGTACCTTTGATTGGGGGGATGGTTCTACTTACACGGGTATGTGGATAAATAATCAGCGAAACGGGAAAGGTACCTTCTTATATACGGATGGCGATTACTTTGATGGTAATTGGACAGATGATATACAAAATGGGAAAGGTATATATAAGTTTAAGAATGGAGATAAATACGAAGGCGATTATGTGCAAGGTGAACGAACAGGCGAAGGTATCTTTACTTTCGCGAATGGAGATAAATATATAGGACATTTCGTAAATGGTGAGCAATCTGGACAAGGAACTTGTACGTGGAAAAATGGAGCTGTTTATATTGGAACTTGGAACGGAAATAAGTTCGATGGCCGCGGTAAATATACTTCGAAAAATGGAGATGTGTACTTAGGTGACTGGAAAAATGGACTGATGGACGGTGAAGGTATTTTACGACTCACTAACGGTGATAAATATAAAGGTGCTTTTAAAGCAGGGAAAAAAAGCGGAAAGTGTGTAGAAGAGAATAAAGAGGGAGTTCGTTTTGAAGGATATTATCGTAATGGTGAACGTGATGGCGCATTTACAGAAATGGATCGCAATGGGAATACTATTCGAAAAGGTTCTTATAAAAATGGGACTATCGACTCAACAAAATAAATTGGTAAAAACAAAAACCTTTAAGCTATGAAATCAAATTCGAAAAGAACAGAATTACGCCTTCTTGCCAGCGATGAATGGCTAAGACCTTATGCAGATGCAATAAATGGTCGTCATGAGTATGCTCTAACTAAGATAAAAGAGCTTATGCAAGATGGAAGTTCTCTATCCTCTTTTGCTGATGGCTATCTGTATTTTGGATTACATAAAACAAAAAAAGGGTGGGTGTTCAGAGAATGGGCACCAAATGCAAAGGAACTTTGTCTTATCGGTACATTCTCAGATTGGAAAGAGAACGATATTTACCAACTTAAGCGTATTAATGATTCTGGAGTCTGGGAAATTATGTTACCTCCTGATGCGCTAAAGCATCAGGACCTTTATAAACTTATTATCAAATGGACTGGTGGAGCAGGAGAGCGTATACCAGCTTGGTGTAATCGTGTTGTTCAGGATGAGCAAACTAAAATTTATAGTGCGCAAGTATGGAATCCTGTGAAACCTTACATTTTTAAAACTCAGAATTTTAAGCCAAATACGAATCCCTTACTTATTTATGAATGTCATATAGGTATGGGACAAGATGCTGAAAAAGTAGGTACATACAATGAATTTCGTGAATTAGTGCTTCCTCGTATCGTGAAAGCAGGTTATAATTGTTTGCAAATAATGGCAATCCAAGAACACCCTTATTACGGAAGTTTTGGATACCATGTATCCAGCTTTTTTGCAGCGTCAAGTCGTTTCGGTACACCAGAAGAATTAAAACATCTTATTGATGCAGCTCATGCTCTAGGCGTTGCTGTCATTATGGATATGGTACAAAGCCATGCGGTAAAGAATGAAATAGAAGGCCTAGGTAACTTTGCAGGAGATCCTAATCAATATTTTTACCCAGGGGATCGGCACGAACATCCAGCTTGGGATAGTCTCTGTTTTGATTATGGTAAGAACGAAGTTATTCATTTCCTTTTATCAAATTGCAAATATTGGATTGATGAATATCACTTTGATGGTTATCGTTTTGATGGAGTTACCTCTATGCTCTATTATAGTCATGGATTAGGGGAAGCGTTTGGTAGCTATTCTGATTATTTTAATGGAAATCAAGATGATAACGCTATCTGTTATCTCACCTTGGCCAATTGTTTAATACATGAAGTTAACCCTAATGCCATAACCATTGCCGAGGAAGTGTCGGGTATGCCTGGTTTAGCAGCCTTATTCGATGAGGGTGGATATGGTTTTGATTATCGCATGGCGATGAATATTCCAGATTATTGGATTAAAATTATCAAAGAATGCAAAGACGAAGATTGGAAGCCTTCCAAAATGTTTTGGGAAGTCACAAATCGTCGGGCAGAAGAACATAGTATCTCTTATTGCGAAAGTCATGACCAAGCACTTGTAGGTGATAAAACTTTGATTTTTAGGCTTATTGATGCTGATATGTATTGGCATTTTTGCAAGGGAGAAGAAACGGATATAGTGCATCGTGGTATCGCATTACATAAAATGATACGTTTGCTTACCGCTTCTACAATCAATGGAGGGTATCTAAATTTTATGGGAAATGAGTTTGGACATCCCGAATGGATCGATTTTCCGCGCGAAGGTAATGGATGGAGTCATAAATATGCGCGTCGTCAATGGAATTTAGTAGATAATGAGGATTTGTGTTATTCTTATTTAGGAAAGTTCGATCAAAAAATGATTAATATCATACGAAGTGTTGATCAATTTCAGACATTACCAGTACAAGAAATTTGGCATAATGATGGAGATCAAATTTTGGCTTATGAGCGAAGTGGACTTGTGTTTATTTTTAATTTTAGCCCAACACAAAGTTTTGTAGATTATGGTTTTATGGTTAAGAAAGGATCCTATGAGGTCGTTTTGAATACAGACGATAAAATATTTGGGGGATTTGGTCTTACAGATAATACAATAGAACATTTGACAAATTATGATCCGCTACTTGATACAGAGAATAAGGGATGGCTTAAGGTATATATACCAGCACGTTCAGCCGTTGTATTACGTAGAAAATAAGAAACGAAAGTTTTTGTTCACTCCTATAATTATTAGAAAAACAATTTTCGATGAGTAAAATCTCCGTATTAGAGCAACGCGTTTCACGAAACTATTTAGATAAATCAAGAGTGATTAAATATGTGAATAATGTAATCTTTGCATTATTCACATATTCTTATTTAGTAGGAATGCAAAGTGATTATATCTATTTACTTCTTAATAAAGTATTTAGTATTAATCCTTATTCTTCTTATCTTACAGCATTTGTAAGTACTATTCTACTTCTTTTCTTACGCCATAGATTGAATTGCTATTTTCGGCTACATGGAACCTTTAATGTGATATCTTATGTGCCTTTAGCTGTACTATTGATTTTGCTGAAACCCTCCTTGTTTTCAGTTTTGTGGGCATTGGTTCTTTGTGTTATTTATATTTTCATCGTTCGAAAGAATAGATACCATCGCTCTTCATCAATAGATATCCGTAAAATGATGCGGAGAAACATACTTACAATGATTTTTATACTTTTCAGCATAGCTTTATGTGGTACAACATCTGATGTGGAAAGATATTCACTTTCTATAGAACGGTATATTGTAGAAGGTAATTATAAAAAGGCTACGGAAGTTGGGAAAAATGCTCTTTCTGTTAATTCGCAACTTACGGCTTTAAGAGCTTATGCTTTAGATCATAATCATTTACTTGGAGAACATTTATTTGAATATCCATTAGTCGGAACTTCTGCGGAATTAATAGTAGACGCTAACGCTTGTGATTTAATCACTATAACGAAGCATATATCAACGCTGCAACAATACCCAACAAAAATACAACAACTAATTAAAGGTAGACAACAACCCCTTTTGTCTAGGAAACAAAAATCTTTCGAAAAACGAAGTACTGAGTTCGTAGATTTATATCCATTCTTATTTGTAGGGAAAACCAAAGAAAAGGCGTACAGATGGCGTGATTATCGTTTATGTGCATTGCTCTTGGATAAGAAGTTAGACAGGTTTGCAAAAGAACTAAAGATTTTATATTCAAATGTCCCAGTACTTGATTCTTTACCAAAACATTATAGAGAGGCGTTATTCTTATATAATCATATACGCTTGCATCCTGTGATTGCTTATCATAATATTGTGATGCAAACTGATTTTGCTGATTTTACAGACATGCAAAGAAAAGCGACAACACAACTTTCAAAAAATAATACAACCCGCAGAATTTATGGTGCAACGTATTGGTGGTATTACTATTATAGATAAAGGAATTCTTATCCATCTGCGATCGTTTTTTTTTGTTAGCTGCTTTTTATATCATAGAGATTAAAATTAGAGTCGTTAAAGTTTTGTAGACCGCTATTTAAGCCGTAATTTTGCTTTCCATAAGAATGAAAATTAAGTATAATGTATTACGTTTCAAAAAGAATAGAAATTGCAATGGCGCATAAGCTCAAGCTTAGCTATGAGAGTAAATGCACAAACATTCATGGTCATAATGCTGTTGTTGTCGTTTATTGTAAAGCAGAGGAACTAAACGCCGAAGGTATGGTCGTAGATTTTACACAGATCAAAGAAACGGTATATCGTCTTCTAGATCATAAATATCTTAACGATATTGTAAACTTTAATCCGACGGCTGAAAATTTAGCGCGTTGGATATGTGATCAAATAGCAACTTGTTATAAAGTCTCATTTCAAGAATCAGAGGGAAACATTGCTGTGTATTGTGCAGAAGAAAATCTTTCTAGTCAGAATGCGTTATAATGATGAAGAAAATCAACGAACTATTTTATAGTTTACAAGGAGAGGGAATGCACTCAGGAACAGCAGCCGTATTTGTGCGTTTTTCTGGATGTAATCTTCATTGTCCTTTTTGTGATACGGATCATGAAGAGGGTCTATGGATGACAAATGAAGAAATCGTAAATCGTGTACAGGCTTATCCAGCACGTATGGTTGTGCTAACGGGTGGGGAACCCTCTTTATATGTTGACCCAGAATTGATAGAACAATTGCATCGTATTGGAAAATTCATAACGATTGAGACAAATGGAACGCATCTCTTGCCAGAAGGCATAGATTGGATTACGTTATCTCCAAAATTTGATTGTAATAAATTTGCAGATGTCGTGCTGACTCGTTGTGATGAATTAAAGGTTGTTTATCAAGGACAACCAATGGATGCTTATAATAGGATACTTTCTGACCATTATTTTTTACAGCCTTGTGATACGGGAAACAAGGAACAAAATCTTTTGAACATGAAGAGTGTTGTCGACTATTGCCTTGCAAATCCTCGTTGGAGACTCTCGTTGCAGATTCATAAAATCATCAACATCATATAAAAACTCATTTCTAAATAATCCAATTGTAATGCAAAAGGTCTTTTTATTTTTATTGTTAAGCATCGTGCTCATCCCAAATTTAGTGGCTCAGAACTTTGATTCTTTGTTTATTAATCGTACGCTACGAGTAGACTATATGTTTTCGGGTGACAGTTTGCATCAATCCATATCGCTTGATGAAATGAGTTCTAGCCCTCTATGGGCTGGTCGTAGACATCATTTGGATTCTCTTTTCCAAAAGGGTAATGGACAGATCTTTATGCACGATGAAGCTACTGGAAAGCTTATTTATTGCAATTCATTTAGTACCTTGTTTCAAGAATGGCTACTTACATCCGAGGCTGCTCATCAACGTAAGGCTTTTGAAAATTCTTTTCTGTTACCAATGCCTAAAAGACCTTCGCTAGTAAGCATTCAGCTTACAAACAATCGGCAGCAAGTTGTTGCTCAGTATTCTCATCGTATAGATCCTTCGGATATTCTTATTCGCAAATTTGATAGTAAACCAATTCCTTCTCATCGTTATCTATATAAAGGTGGCGAAGAAGAAAAATGTATAGATATTGCTATTGTGGCAGAAGGTTATACACAAAATGAAATAAATGTTTTTTATGAAGATGCTCGCATAGCTATGGAGTCGTTGTTTGCTCACGAGCCTTTTAAAAAGATGAAAGAACGCTTTAATATAGTGGCTGTTGCGTTATCTTCAACAGAGAGTGGCGTGAGTGTTCCGAGTAAAGGTGTTTGGAAACAAACAGCATTAGGTTCCCATTTTGACACCTTTTATTCTGAGCG
This sequence comes from Bacteroidaceae bacterium, assembly GCA_036652575.1. Taxonomy (GTDB): domain Bacteria; phylum Bacteroidota; class Bacteroidia; order Bacteroidales; family Bacteroidaceae; genus Alloprevotella. The sequence continues at coordinate 52,526 of JAVVVP010000001.1, read as the reverse complement.
GTATCTCACTACGCCCAATATAAAAACGATGCACAACGCATTGGCTCCTCTCCCTTATGAACATATTATCGTGCTTGCCAATACGGAGACGTATGGAGGAGGCGGAATTTTAAACTCTTATACGCTTACTACAACTCATAATAGCAATTTCCGTCCTGTTGTAGTGCATGAGTTTGGCCATAGTTTTTGTGGGCTAGCCGATGAATATTTTTATGATGATCAGCATGCTGTGTGGTATCCATTGGATGTAGAACCATGGGAAAAGAATATAACGACCCTTGTAGACTTCGATAAAAAATGGAAAGATATGCTACCTAAGAATGCTTCGATTCCTGGAAAACCGAGCGGAAAATTAGCCGATGCATTTACAAAAATAGGTGTGTACGAAGGTGCAGGTTATCAATCAAAAGGAGTGTACCGTGGGCTAGATCGTTGTCGAATGCGCGACAACGAAGCACCTTCTTTTTGTGCGGTATGTCAACGTGCATTGCAAAATCTGATACTTTATTACACAGAATAAGAGGTAAAACCTATTTCATGGCACATTTGCTCATAAAGAGCAGCTTTCTTATTTAAGGCTAACGGGTAAGCACGACTGCTACTTGGCATACGATAAAATAAAATAGACCTCTGTTCAAACATAAAGGATACGGATTCTCCTACTTTCGGCTCTTTGACTTCGAACATTTCGCTAAGGATAGACGATGCTTTTTGCCCTGTAGTTACAATGGCTTGACAGAAAGGTATTTTGCGCAATAAAGCTGGAACATCTGTTGGAATAACAATATCAAGAAACTTGTCAGAGGCATTCTCCTGTAGGCGGCGAATCGTGGATGCGGTGTCGTAGAGCGCGATGCCTTGTTCTTGAAGGAACTTAATGATTTCATCCTTTCTGAAACGCTTTGCTTCTACCTCTACAAAGTAATCTTTATTTCCAAAAAAGATGAGGCCAAAAATTCGCCACATGTCATTTTGTAAATTAGGATAGTAAAAGTCCATAGACCATCGCTTCTTTTGAGGAGGAAAGCTTCCAAGCATTAGCATTCGAGCATTCTTGGGTAGAAAGGGTGTAAGGGGATGATGTTCCACTGGAATTTCATTTGTTTCTTTTTTCATAAAAGGCTTCTTTCAAAATTATTTGTGCTCTAAAAAGAGGTCTATCTCTATATTCTTGTCATCTTTTTATCGATATTGTCGTTTCCGTTTAAAGTTTAAGCCCGCGTACATACTGAGGTAGCCAAAAGTATTGTTGACAGAAAAGCGATCTTTTTTATAAGAATAGGAATGAAGAATAAAAGAGATTCCCCCAAAATATTTAGTATTATTCCACACCAATCCTATACGAGCAATGAGATCAAAGTTTAGATTGTTGATGTTATAGTTTATGGCATCTTGAACATTTGGTTTTTCTGCATTTGTATACTTATAGCCAATAGCGGGTGACAAGGATATGCTTAATAAACTATTACGCGAAAAAACCCAATTGTAAGCATATCCAAAGTTTATACTGTAGTCGTAATAGTTTATTTTCTTGAATTTCAGTTCATTGTTCAACCAATTTTCCGTCCCGTCTGTTCCGCTCAGTGAAAGTGGAAGTTTTGTATAGTCAAAGGATATCTTTTGATGAGCATAATTAAATCCTAATTTCCAGCTTCCACAGCTTTTACGTTGTACGGTGCTCTGACTGAAGGCTGCAGGATATGAAAAATGTTTGTGATTAAAGATGTAGTAGACGTTGAGGCTTGTGAGATAGGTGTTTAATCCATCAAATTGTTGCCCTTTCACTTGCTGAGTAGCTTTTTTATCGAAGCCTGTCAAATTACTAATATTGAAATTTCCTTCATTTGTTTTATATACGACATCGCATCCTAGCATAGAACTATATAGGCTTAAGTTGAATTCTGATTTTTTGCGTGATGTGTAGGTTCGACCTACATCAAAAGTATAACCAAGAAAAATCCAACGCCATCCAAAGTAGGGACCAATTTTAATTGTAGGGCTCGAATTGAGCGATATGCTTTGAGTCTGTTCTTTTTCGTTTGTACCCTCAAGTTTATAGTAGTCAAAACCAATGGTACTCTGCATCATGGCAGCGTAGTTGTAGTAGTTTGGCGTAATATACGTTGTGTCGTAATCGTCAAAGCTTTTTATAAAGCGTTTAAGCATAGACCCTCTTTTCTTAATGGACTTTTTTGTCTGTATGATAGCATCTTGCTGCAGTTGTAACAGCGTGTCTTGTGCCACAACACAATGACTATATCCAATAAGGAAAAGTATGATAATACGCTTCCGCATAATTATTTATAGCTTACCTAAGATGCGGTCAACAACCCAATTAATAGAGGTCGCAGAAACACTGTCGCAAGTACAAATCGACTTGTTTTGTAGATGTTCCACTATATTTTGAATGAGAGGAAGTTGCACATGTTCAGGATTTGGTATCACAATCTCTTCACGTCCTCGTTCGGTGTGCAAAGCTATAGGCTGATAGGTAAATACAGAAAAACAAATTTGTCCTTTGTCTCCGATTATCTCTATTCGATCTTCTTTTGCAGACTCATAGGCGGCAAAGCACCAAGACCCCGAACCTGTTAACCCGTTTGCAAAATGGAAACATGCGCTCACCGTATCCTCTGTTTCGTATAATCCTCCGCGATTACTATAATAGCCTTTTGCCTCGGTTATTGGACCAAATATTTCTTGTAGCAAATCAATTTGATGCGGAGCAAGATCGTAAAAGTAGCCACCTCCAGCAATATCTGCTTGCACTCGCCAAGGAAGGTTTGTACTGTTGTAGTCAAGGTCGCGAGGAGGAACTGCAAAACGAATTTGCACGTTTATCGCATGCCCAATAGCACCCTCTTCAATAAGTTGTTTTACTTTCTTGAAATAAGGAAGATAGCGACGATAATAAGCGACAAAACAAGGTACACCTGTTTTTTCGGATATACGGTTAATACGTCCACAATCTTCATAGTTTGCAGTCATAGGCTTTTCTACATAGACGGGCTTTCCCGACTTCATCGCCATAATAGCATAAGTAGCGTGAGTCGAGGGGGGCGTTGCAATGTATACAGCATTGATATCGGGGTCGTCTATTAGTAATTGTGCATCAGTATACCATTTCGGTATATTATGGCGTTCTGCATAAGAGCGTGCTTTCTCTTTATTACGACTCATAACTGCTACAACCTTAGAACCTGGAATGATGCTAAAGGCTGGTCCGCTTTTTTTCTCTGTTACCTCTCCGCAACCGATAAAGCCCCATTTAATGGTTAAATTCTCTGACATAGTACGCAAAGGTAACCATTTTTCTCTATCTTTGCTCTTTCAAAAGTCAAAAAATAACGATGATGATAGATAAAAGTGATAAAAGTGTCAATTATTTTGGAAAAGTCCGTAGTTATAAGGCTTGTGTCCATGATGGTATTCGGTTTATAACAGACCATTTTATATATTTCTTTAAACTCTTATTCCCGTTGGCTTTAGCAGCAGGTTTAGTACTCGGTGCAGGGGGTGCAAGCTTATTACATATGGAAGGGGTATCACAAATTGTAGTTGCTTGCTCTGTTGTGCTTTTTTCTATTCTAATTGTAAGCTTTGGCGTTGGAGTTCTCTTTTATGTAGCGCGTATTTATGCAGAACAGGGGATGTTTCCTCTTTTAAAAAGAGTTTCTATTTATAAGCTCACCATGCCAATGGCTTTGCGTAGCTTCTTTCTAGAACTGGTGTTTATTTCTGTTTTCTGTTTGTTCTTTTACAACTTTACGAGTTATATTTTATATGGTTCTTTACTCTTGATATTTCTTCTACTTCCTTTCTTTTCAATGGTTTATTCAAATTTTTTAATGACAAGCCGTACTCTTATGGTGACCTTAAAAGAATCTTTGATGCTTAGTCTTCGTCATTATGGTTCTACGTTGCTTATAATTATTCTTTTGGGCTTATTTGTTCTAATAGCGTTACTGTTTTTTCTCTTGCCTGGAAGTGTCTTATTTGCAGTCGAAATCAAATCCATATATTCAGAACTCATGGGTGATATGACAGACTTGCCTTCCGCATTTTGGTTGCTCCAATTTGTTTGTTGGTTCGTTGGTGGTGCTCTTAGTCTTTTCCTTATACAAGTTGTTGTCATTCCCCTTGTTTGTCAATATTATTCTGTCATTATTCAAAGAGAAGAATATCAAGAATTAGAGGCAAATCGCCGTCGTATAGAGGAAGAACATCAAGTTCTTAAAAAGACTCCTTATCGTCGTTAACAACTTCATTATGTCACATAAAATAAATTTGATTTTTATCTTAAGTGTACTTGTCATACCTACTTCTGTTGCTCAGAATTGGGAGATAAATATGACACACAATCTGAATGCTACAAACTCTTCCTTTTTACGCCATTATTCCTCTACGATCAGTAACACATCGTATATAGTGTGCATTGGCGTGCCTACAGCTTTAGCTACATGGGGGCTCATTAAGAAGGACAAAAATCTATTTAGGGATGCGCTTTATATAGGAAGTAGCGTAATAGAGGCTTTTGCCATCAGTGGAATAACAAAATCAATTGTAAATCGTGATCGACCTTTCGAAGCCTATCCCGATCGACTGCATCCTTATGAACGTCCAGAATCATCTTCATTTCCTTCTGGTCATACGGCTAGCGCTTTTTCGCTTGCCACATCGCTCAGTTTGCGCTATCCGCATTGGTATGTGATTGCGCCAAGTGCTGTCTGGGCTTGTTCTGTGGGTTATTCACGAATGCAGCGAGGGGCACATTATCCTACAGATGTTCTTTCTGGTGCAATAATAGGTGTTGGCTGTGCTGTTGCGAACGTTTATGTGAACCGCTGGCTCAATCGAAAACTTTTTGGTGATAAGTAAGAACGATAGTCGCTAGTTGTCAAAGGTCCATGAGATGCCAAAACGTATTACCATAGGATTAATGGCATAATGTGGAGCAAGAAATGAATTTCCTCCTTCTTTACTGTAATTTATATGTGATCCCATAACATAGAAGCGGCAATCTTTCATATGGAAATTAGCATAAACGTTTACGATGGGGTAATTTCCTATTTTTATTTTTGTTTCGTCTGCTTGTGTACAGAATTGCCCGATGGTAGGGGAGTAAGTGGGAGCATAATATTCAGAGAAGTAACGTACGTCTCCACCAAACTCTACGTCAAGAACTTTTGCGATACGAAACTTTAGGTAAAGGTTGCTGTAAAGTGAAAGAGAAGGTAGGGGAAGTGCCGATTTACTGCTTGTGCTTTGATAAGCTATCTCATTTTCCCAATGGAGTAAGCCGAGATTTAAATTTTGATTGAGCATCGCAGAGAGAACCTGAAGGTTCTTCGTCTCTTGTGCCACTCTGACACCATTGCTGTATTTTTCCTCTTTATCGCCTATAGCTTGTTGCGTAGCCGCAAAGAAGGTATAATTTTTAATATTTTCTAGCCCCACACGTAGGCGCGTATTTGTGCGTTTGTAATTTAATTCACCTTCTATGCGAGAATGGAATTCTTTGCGAAGAGTATTGTCCCACCAAGCGTGTTGTGCGTGATAATGCTCGTAATAGAATGCAGGCATCTCATTGCGAATGTGCGCGGTTAAGTCTACTGCTAATGTGTCTTTTCCTAATGGTACGTTTAGATTCCCTTTTGCTTCTACATTAAATTCACCCCATTCTTCGCCAGATGTTATTATTTCGCCGAGCAAATCATAATGAAGTAAACGTCCTTTTGTTTTATTTATTTGAGCGCCTAGAATGAAATCATTTTGATTGTACGAAGTAAAAGAATAACGATCGGAAGGCAACGAAAAGTGATTGAATTCATGACGGAAAAAAGCTTTAAGTCCTGCTTTAGCCCATTTGTTGAACCCTTCGTGCATTTGTATCGCGAAGGTATTGGATATAAGTGTATTCTTCGTCTTGTCTAGCGTAGAGTCTGCTGGATAATAAGAATTTGTGAAATATTTTTTTTGATCTGCATTGATTAAAAAGGTGCGCGAGTTCTGATCTATGCGCATCGTATGTATAAAGCTTGTAACGGGTACAAATGTTGTGTGTAGTTGCGTTGTGTCCGTTGCTAAATTTTCTTTATTCGTAAGTAGAGACTTCTCTTTTAAACTATCTGTTGTCACGTCTTTTGCAAGCATCTTGCTCAGCGATAACGAGTCGGGCATAAAGGCCCCTTTTTTATCTTTTTTTTGTTCTATGCTTATAATGTTCCCTTTGTTATCGGTCGTTCGTTTAAATCCAATGCTATAACGCTGTGTGAAAAATAAGGTATTGATGTGCATCTTGTTCCAAGTTTTGTTTAGCACTGTTGGAATGTCTTGGGTACCATAATTTGTTGGAAAAGATTCTGGATTTGTGATGTAAATATCGCTTTCTATTCCTCCATTCTCTGCTGTTTTTAAATAATTTGCAGCATAAAGTAAATGAGCCGTATAATTGTCGCTAATATAAGAGCCAAAAAGTGATCCATTTAAATGAGCTGTTTGCTGATTAGCATAGTAACCTCGTCCATATAAATAGTCGAGCTTAAAACCGATGCCTAGTTTTTTACCTGCATTCGTAGCAAAATAAGCGCGTATGCGATCCTCTCCATTTTGTTTATTGCCGCATTCGTGATAAGTAAGATTCGTTGTAGGCGATTTTGTATTACTAAAGAGAAATCGTTGTGGCTGTGTGATAAAGTAGTCGTAAGGCGATGAAAAGATAAAATGTTCCGATCCTATCGCATCTTGTCTATCCATAAATAATCGTGATAAACGAGGTGAACCTAAGTTGCCGAGAGTGTTATACTGTCCTGTCATTCCTTCCGTAAATGCAGTGTTCTGAAATAGATGGGAAAGGGTATCTACTTGAGCGGGACAAATGTCTCCAAATCGTTCATCTATAGTCCACTGATACAAACCAATAGGTACTGTTTTCTTGTCTATAGAATCGCTTCCATAGGACGAAGTGTTTTCTTTACGACCATAGGGGTCTGTTCTATTACCTTGAGCATCAAACGTTACTTGAGCTTTTACAGAAAAAACTCCAAGCAAACTTATTAAAATGGAAAGTGTTAGCCTTTTTTTCATACGTGGTGCAAAGGTAGTGAAAAAGCTTGCTTTAAATGCCAAAACCCATCAATAAAATGTTTTTT
>JAVVVP010000001.1:0-45275 GCA_036652575.1 Bacteroidaceae bacterium | reverse complement strand
GACAACTGTTCCTTTCGTTCCTTTTTGGGTATACAAGGATCTAGAACTACTGTTATGCAATCCAAACGAGATGTGTTATAAATGATTTCTGTTTGAGGCGGCGAAAAGGTTAGAACCATTTCACTCACCTAAGAAGGTGTAAAAAAAGGAGCGCGCTCCTTTTGGGTATCGAGCGCGCTCCTTTTTCAATTTGAGCGTGCTCGATTTTTATTGTGCTGTGTGTAAGGCGGAAATAGCGATTGATTCTGTAGAAAAAGAGCTGTAACAAAGGACCTGAACAAGCTTTTTTTCTCTCATTTTTAATTAGGTAATAAAAAAGAACGCAAAAAGCTTTTTTTATCAACAAAGAAGTAGTAAATTTGGGCGTTTTTCTAACTGACAGTAATGAGACAGCTAAAGATATCAAAAAGCATAACAAATAGAGAAAGTGCTTCTCTCGAAAAATATTTACAAGATATTGGACGAGAGGAACTGATTTCTGTAGAAGACGAAGTCGAACTTGCTCAAAAAATAAAAAAGGGCGATCGTGATGCGTTAGAACGTCTTACACGTGCAAACTTGCGTTTTGTTGTAAGTGTTGCAAAGCAATATCAAAACCAGGGTATTAGTTTACCTGATTTGATAAACGAAGGTAATTTAGGGCTTATGAAAGCTGCCGAAAAATTCGATGAAAGTCGTGGCTTCAAGTTTATTAGCTATGCTGTTTGGTGGATACGTCAAAGCATACTGCAAGCTTTAGCGGAGCAAAGTCGCATCGTTCGTCTTCCTGTAAATCAAGTAGGAGCCCTTAGCAAAATAGCGAGATTCAATAATTTCTTTGAGCAAAGAAACGAGCGAAGAGCAACAAATGAAGAACTTGCTGAAGAATTTGATATGTCGATCGACAAAATGAATGACACCTTAAACAGTACAGGACGTCCTTTATCTGTGGATGCCCCAATGGTGGATGGCGAAGATAGTAATATGCTTGATGTGTTGTGTAATTCGGAGGAGCCAATGGCTGATAAGGGATTGGTGAACGAATCGCTTAACTGTGAAATAGAACGATTGCTTTGCACCATCGTACCCCGTGAACGACTCATTGTGAAAATGTTCTATGGTATAGGTTTTCCAGAAATGAGTTTAGAAGAGATCGGCGAAAAACTAAATTTGACACGCGAACGTGTTCGGCAACTGAAAGATAGAGCGATTCGTAACTTACGTACTCCTAAGAACAAACTCCTTAAAACCTATTTAGGTTGAGCTTTTTAGTTAAAATCTCTGGCATCTAACTGTTTTTAAGTATAAAATAGCTACCTTTGTCCACAAAACATTTAGCATTTTATATGAAACTATTTAGTAAACTCAGTATGCTACTTCTCGTAGTTATCGCCATGTCAACTCAAGCAGCTCAGGCTAAAGGAGAAAAAAGCGTTTATGTATTTGGTATTGCCACCAGTTTTCAAGACTCTACTATGTATGTAACAGCCATTCAACAACTAGATAGCGTTACGATCGACAAGAAATCGAAGGCGTTGAGCGGTATTCATCAATTAAACAAACAATTTTCAACCTATCTACATACCATCAGTAAAGTAGAATATGTAGAAGTTCTTTATTATCAAGAAGACAAGAAAGATATTGAGAAGAAATACATCAAGATTTGTAAACGATTTGCTGGAGATAAAGCCTATAAAATGATAACCATACCCACAGATAAGTTTGCGTATTTCAATAACCACGGCGTTGTAGAAGTTTATGGTGTAACCCATAAATTAGAAGGGAAACCAATAGAAGAGGATTAATCTTTAGTATAGAATCGATGCAACATAATTATTACAAAATAGCAGATTTAATTATGCATCTTTGTTTTGTTCAGTCGCAAAACGAAGATGAACTAATTCATTCATTTCGTCCTTTCGCATACAACTTGATGAAGGATGAGTCAGCATTTACCTCTATTATAATAGATCCAACTTTTGTGTTCAATGAGGAACGAACAGAAATAGGACAATTTGACTGTGGCGGAGCAAATCACGGTGTATATAGTAGTAAAAATGGTGATTATCAAATAGAAATAAGTAATAATCAGGGATTTCTTTGTGGTAAGTTTCAGACGAATGCTACCTTTACTCAAACTACAATCGTTTTATATGGGGACATCGCTCAGCAATCTTTTGCACTCAATAATTGTACGATGCTTGTATTCGCTTTTTCAGCTTCCTCTCAAAAGGTTCTGCTCATGCATTCTTCTGTAATACAAAAAGAAGGACGAGGTTATTTGTTTCAAGGAAAAAGTGGTACAGGGAAAAGCACACACAGTCGTATGTGGCTCCAGCAGATACCAAATACAGAGTTGCTCAATGATGATAATCCAGCAGTTCGTGTCATCAATGGATGCGCCAACGTTTATGGAACTCCTTGGAGTGGAAAAACGCCTTGTTATCGCAATGCGTCTGTTCCTATTGGCGCTTTTGTGCGCATAGAACAACAAAAGGAAAATAAAATTAGCAAACATCGCCCCGTAGAGGCTTTTGCGTCAATACTCTCTTCTTGCAGTACAATGCTTTGGGATAAACGTAGCTATCATGAAATTTGTGATACGGTATCGTTTATTGCTTCGCATACAAATTCTTATACGTTAGGTTGCTTGCCCAATTCCGAAGCGGCAAACCTTTGTTTTTCAACTGTGAGCAAATGATTGTAAAAGAATTGCCAAACGATCAGTTTATGCCTCATATTCGGGAACTTATATCCAATGGGCATACCGTTAGTTTAAGACTAAAAGGGAATAGTATGCGCCCTTTTTTAGAAAGTCTTCGTGATAAAGCTCTCTTAGCTCCTTGTACTCAGCCAAAAAAAGGAGATGCCATACTAGCTCAAATAAAGGATGGACGATATGTGCTCCACCGAATTGTAAAGATCGAAGGTAATAATATAACGCTAATGGGCGATGGTAATGTCGGATTTACGGAGCATTGTCAACGAGCAGATGTATTGGGCATTGCGACTCATTTTTATAGAAAAGGACGTATGAAACCAGACGCTACCAATGGATGGAAGTGGAAATTCTATTCCTTCATTTGGACTCATCTTAGCGGATTACGCCGTTATTTATTAGCCTTTTATCGACGCATTTGGCTTAATCTATTTCCAATAAAAATAAATAATACACAAACAGAATATGAAAATTAAAAAAGGTTTTGAGTTACGGAATGTATGTGGAGAGCAAGTTATTGTTGCTACAGGAATAGAAAATATTGATTTTAGTAAAATTGTAAGCTTAAACGAAACCGCTGCTTATCTTTGGAACGCTGTGATAGATAAAAACTTTAGTGCAACCGATTTGCAAAAAGCTCTTTGTTCTGAATATGATGTGACATCAGAACAAGCTTTTTCCGATGCTTCTACAATTATAGAAGAATGGAAGCAAGAAGGTCTTATCGAATAAATGGAATGATCTTACACTCTTGATGTTGTGAAAAAAATAGTCGTTGTCTTCTTGTTGATGCTCTCGTTTGTCGTACAATCCATAACTGCTGAGATACAAGGAATCGGGTTTAAACGTATTCGCAGTCTTAGCGAGATAGAGAGTGGTTTCAATTATGTCATTATGGCAATAGATCAACAAGGAGTTGGTCATATTCTAACTTCCGTAGAAAAGAAAAATGGGAAACTCGCTGCTAAAACCATTAAAAATACGCTCGATACTCTTTGGGAGAGTAGTCATTTAGATAAATGGAATATTCAACGGAATCAAAAAGGATATACACTTTGTGTAGACACGACATCTAAATGTATAAAGTTAGGAAAGAGTGCAACAGATCTACTTATTGGAACGGAACCATCTTATTGGAATTTTGAAATGGATGATACAACCTTTGTTTGTAAGAGTGTCAAAAAAGAAAAAACATCGCGCTGCATTAAGTATTCAGAAGGAGAGACCTGTGATTATTTTGGATATTATGTCACTGATAACAAGGGTTATTTAAATCTTTCACTCTACAAGGAATTTAGCTATTCAGTATCTCCTGCTGATTCTACACTAGATGAGAGTGGAACAAAACGACTAACAGGAGGTTGGACGAAAGAACAATTAGCAAAGGTAGACTTTGAGGGCGTTTCGGAATTAGATCTTACAGGTATTCGTGCGTGGCCTATATCTACAATGCCTTTTTTACATTGGAAAGAGCCTTGTAACGTGCTTATTTATGTGGACGAAGGGCATAAGGAAAAGGTACATAAAGAGTGGAAGAATGTAGTGGTTTGTAGCGCAAACGGGAACTATCTATTACGTCCAATGGTGCTATGTGACAAAACCCCTTTTCGTTTTTCGCGTGCTTTTCACGTTGGTACAGATAGTCTAAGTTATCTTCGTCACATCACAGATTCAAATTGGGAAACACTTTATTTACCTTTCCGTGTAACTAAAATGCCACCTGAATTCTTATTTAAAACAGTAGACGGGATCAAAGAGAATGGCTTAATAACAAGTGAGGCTCATCACGGAGAGGCTTACACACCTTTGCTCTTCAAACGAAACGAAGGGGGATCGGTTTCTAGTTTGTCTTTCTTTTCTGAGGATCAAATTGTTTCTATGAAGAAAGAGGACGGGATGGAGGACGGCTTTTATGGCAATATGTCACGGAAAACTATTTTAGAGAATAACGAAAATGCGTTTTTCCTGAACATGCTTGGTACGAGTTTTGTGAAAGCAGCCCCCACGAGTTATCTGGATCCATTTCGTTGTTATCTTATCTATAAGAATGAGCAACACCAGAGTAAGAGCATCACGATAGATAACGAGAATACAACCACCATCTTTCCCGCCATAAGTCAAAAGGGAGGAACTGTAAAGATCTATTCCATAAAAGGAATACTTTTGAGTGAAGGAAAGACGTGGAATGAAGCTACAAAAAACCTGAATGCAGGGATTTATATAGAGAATAGAAAAATAATAAAAAAGTAAGTAAGCATATATAAAAAGCAACATTATGATTATAGCAGTAGATTTTGACGGAACAATTGTAGAGCATCGCTATCCCCAAATAGGTAAAGAAATACCGTTTGCTGTGGCCACACTTCATCGCCTTATAGAAGAGAATCACCTTCTTATCCTATGGAGCGTGCGCGAAGGCGAACTTTTAGACGAAGCCGTAGAATGGTGTCGTCAGCGTGGTATAATATTCTATGCTGTCAATAAAGATTTTCCAGAAGAGAAACAAGACGGAGATAAATATTTTAGTCGTAAAATAAAAGCGGATATGTTTATAGACGATCGTAATTTGGGCGGATTGCCTGACTGGGGCATGATTTATGAAATGATACATGAAAAAAAGACCTATGAAGAATGTATTTATGAACGTTTAGAGACTCCTTTGAATAAAAAGAAAAAAAGCTGGTGGAAGCTTTAAACCGTTCGCTTTTTATGCAAGAACGCCAATATAAAGTTTGTATAGATTCAGCCCAGCATGAACTCTCGAAAATAAAACAGCGAATCGTATTCATTAGTAGTCTACGCTTCATCTTTTTTTTTAGTGGAGTGGCTTCTCTCTGGCTTTTTTATCCTTTAGGGGTAGTAAGCGGGGGGCTGTTTCTCCTTATCGTTGCTATTTTCTTACGGCTATTAGTACTCCATAATCATCTTTTTTATAAGAAAGAGTGGCAGGAAACCACGATAAAAGTGAACGAGATGGAACAGCAAGCACTTGCTTATAATTTTTCTGCTTTTCCCGATGGTAAAGAGTTTATAAAAAGTTCGCATCCTTACACGTTTGACCTTGATGTTTTTGGTGATCGTTCTTTATTCCAAAGTCTAAATCGGACAACGACTTGGTTTGGTTGTCAAGCATTGGCGAAGGTTCTCATTGAACCTCCAATGGATAAATTAATAATTGAACAACGCCAAGAGACGATCAAAGAACTTACGGGATACTTCAAATTCCGTGAACAAATACGTGTTGAAGGCTTATTAAAACAAAGCCAGGAGAACGATTGTGAAGACTTAAAAAAATGGGCAACAACACCTACTCGTTTTTCTAAGAATTCGTTTTTTAGGTTACTTATTTGGTTGATTCCCATCGTGAATTTATTCCTGATTAGCCTTTCTTTAATGGGACTTACTCCATGGAGCTTTTGGGGCTATGCTTTTGTGTGTTTTGTGATAATAACCTTTACAGCACAAAAACAAATAACACTCTTACAATCCGATTATGGAAAGAAACAAGTCATACTTGCTAAATACGCCAAGTTACTTAAACGTTTTGAGGGATTAAAAGCAAAAAGTCAACAGTTGCAAACAATGCAACAATGTTTGGATATAGAAGGGCTGAAAGCATCTGCACGTCTCCAACAGTTCTCTTCTGCGCTCAATAACTTAGACCAACGTAACAATATACTTGTCTCTGTCATTTTGGATGGACTTTTTTGTTGGCAGATACGTACTGTTATTCGGATAGAGAAGTGGAAACATCAAAATGCAACTTACTTATTACCTTGGCTCAATACACTAGGAGAACTGGAAAGTCTTTGCTCGTTAGCGACCTTTGCTTACAATCATCCAGAAACCCATTATCCCCTTATCGTATCACAACCTTTTCAATTTATGGGCAAAGCACTGCGTCATCCACTTATGCCTCTTAATGATTGTATAACCAATTCTGTAAAGATACCCGCTAGCCCGTATTTCGTTATTGTAACGGGGGCTAATATGGCAGGAAAAAGCACTTATTTACGCACTATCGGTGTGAATTATCTGCTAGCTTGTACGGGAGCGCCTATTTGTGGCGAAGAAGTAAGCATTTATCCAGCTCCTCTTATTACAAGCTTACGTACAAGTGATTCTTTGGCTGATGGAGAAAGTTATTTCTTTGCAGAATTAAAACGGATGAAACAAATTCTAGACCGTCTTCAAAAAGGTGAATCGCTTTTTATATTATTAGATGAAATACTTCGGGGTACCAATTCTAAAGATAAACAGAAAGGTTCCTTTGCCTTTATAAGTCAACTAATACAATTGCATGCTAACGGTATCATTGCTACGCATGATACGCAGTTGGGTAAATTGGTAGAAGATTTTCCGCATCAGATAAGTAACTATCGTTTTGAAGCAGATATTTGTGATAATGAGCTAATATTCAGTTATAAGATGCGAGAGGGTGTAGCCAGTAATATGAATGCTTGCTTCTTAATGAAAAAGATGGGTATAAAGATGATAGAGTAACGAAGGACTCTGATTTATACGTTTCTCAAAATAGCAGAATACTTAATTCTCATTTGCAAAAATCAAATTTTAGCCATTAACCAAGTAAAAAGAATGAAATTCTTTCGTTTCTCTAACAAGAATATCTTATATTTGCACAAAATTAAAGTGAGTATTAAATGGATATAATTTACTCTGGAATCCTCGTATTCCTCTTCATCCTTGCCGTATTCGACCTCTCTGTAGGTGTATCAAACGATGCTGTAAACTTCTTAAGCTCTGCTGTAGGCTCAAAAGCAGCAAAATTCAAAACTGTTTTAATCATAGCCTCCATTGGTATACTTGTTGGTACAAGTACGAGTAATGGTATGATGGATATTGCTCGGCATGGAATTCTGAATCCTCGTGAGTTTTATTTTAATGAAGTGATGTGTATCTTTCTTGCTGTCGTCGCCACGGACGTGATCTTGTTAGACCTTTTCAATACACTTGGATTACCTACCTCTACGACCGTTTCGATGATTTTTGAATTATTAGGAGGTAGCACAGCCTTAGCGTTAGTAAAGATGTTGCATAACTCTAATTATAGCTATGCCGATTTGATAAATACGGATAAGGCCTTATCCGTTATATTAGGTATCTTCTTATCTGTAGCGATTGCGTTTATATTTGGACTACTCGTGATGTGGATTTCGCGTGTTGTATTTACGTTCAATTATAAAAAGCATATGAAATGGACGATTGGTCTTTTTGGCGGACTGTCTATTACTTCGATATTCTATTTTCTACTTACGAAAGGTATCGGTCAAGCTTCGTTTATGACACCTGAAATAAAAGAACTCATTTCTTCAAATAACTCTTTAATACTTGCAGGTAGCTTTATTGTTTTTACAGTGCTAATGCAGGTATTGCATTTATTTCAGATTAATGTATTAAAGATTATTGTGCTTTTTGGAACGTTCTCTTTAGCAATGGCTTTTGCGGGTAATGACCTTGTGAACTTTATCGGTGTGCCTCTTGCGGGTTTGTCGTCTTACCAAGATTATATGGCGAACGGTGGAGGACATCCAGAATTATTTAAGATGACCTCGCTCGCAGAAAGTGCGCATACGCCTTTCTATTTTCTTATTCTATCGGGCTTCGTTATGATTATAGCTCTTGTGCGTTCTAAAAAAGCGCGTAAAGTCATTGAAACATCTGTTAACTTGGCACGACAAGATGAAGGTGAAGAAGTTTTTAGTTCTTCTAAAATAGCACGACATACGGTACGAAGTACGATGAATGCTACAAACGTGATGCTCAAAGTAGTTCCGAGTGGCATAAAATCTTGGGTAAATAAACGCTTCCAAACAGAAGATATAACCATGGGGGATGGCGTTGCGTTTGATCTCGTACGTGCTTCTGTCAATTTAGTTCTTGCAGGATTACTCATCGTAATAGGAACTTCTATGCAATTACCGCTCTCTACTACCTACGTAGCTTTTATGGTTGCGATGGGTTCTTCACTTGCTGATAGGGCATGGGGCAGGGAGAGCGCTGTATATCGTATTACAGGTGTAATATCTGTAATTGGTGGATGGTTTATTACGGCAGGCGCAGCGTTTATTCTTTGTTTCATGATAACGAATGTCATGTATTTTGGTGGCGTTATCGCTATGATTTTAATGATTTGTCTTGTTGCTGTGATGCTCATCAATAATAATCGTAATTATAAAAAGAAACAACAAGCAGAAAAACGCGATTTAGTATTCCGCGATCTTATACGTAGTACAAATAAGGATGAAATCTGGACGTTACTTAAATTACACGTTAGTCAAACTCAAGGACACTTAATAGAGTTTACGAAAGAAATCTTTATTGGGATAACAAATGGACTTATGCACGAGAATCTGAAAGACTTACGACATGCTACTTATGCCATAGAAGATGAAAAGAGTATGTGGAAGAAGTATCGTCGTAAAGAAATTCTCGGTATGCGTAAAATCCACTATCTGTTAGCGGTAGAAAAGAATACGTGGTTCCACTTAGGATGCAATAACTCGTCTCAAATAATATATTGCTTGAAACGTATGTGTGAACCAGTGATAGAACATGTAGATAACAATTTTAATCCGTTACCCCAGGAGTATATCAATCAATTGACTCCAATACGTGATGAAATAATTGATTTACTTGACAAAACGCACAAGATGATTCTGTCTGGAAATTTTGCTGATGCCGAAGAAGTATTAGCAGATGGTAATGCAGTGAAGAGTGAACTTTCACATCTTCGCCATGAACAACAAAATCACATACAGCGTACTGACAGTAACATTAAAATTGATTTGTTGTATCTAAGTACGCTGCAAGAAACGCAGGAACTTATATCTATGACTCGCCATCTGTTGCGTGCGAGTCGTCGTTTTCAAGAATAATGGGCTTCAGACGTATAAAAACTTTGCTCACCTACCTTGTGTAAAGATGATTAGGTGATAAAAGAAGGATACGTTCTGCTTCTTGTGCTGCTTCTTGAAGCAGAATGCGTATAATAAAAGAATGGAACTTTGCTGGTTGCTAAAAACTTAGTAACTTCGCATCTCGTTAATGGCGAAGTCTAATATTTGCCTTTATTCAAAATAGAAAGATGTGGTGATGAAACAAAATAAAATAGATTGCTTTATACCCTATGCTCCTAGGGAGGATTTAGAAATAACACTGAGTGAAATAGGAAATTCGTCCTTGATTAATACCATTTACATACTTATTCCAGAGAATAAAGAATGTTGTATACCTAAGGGATGTGTTCCGTTGAAAATGGATGCACTACAGAGCACAAAAGCCATTAAAACAATTGCTCGTAAGGCAGAAGCTGGATATGCTTTGTTCTATGTTAAAACAACGCCACTAGAACTAGGGTATAGAGCCTTAGAACGATTGATAAATGTGGCTCAAGATGCGAAAGCCCAAATGGTGTATGCGGACCATTATATCGTAGAATCAGGAGTGCGAAAATTCTGTCCCGTTATAGATTACCAAGAAGGTAGCCTTCGTAATGATTTTGATTTTGGTTCGCTTTTATTGCTTAATGTTCAAAGTTTAAAGCTTTTTGCTGAAAGTCATTTCGCGGTTCGTTATCAATATGCAGGGTTTTATAGCTTACGCTTATTTTTAAGCAGAATAGGACTTTTACTTCATCTAAATGAACCTCTTTACACAGAACAGGAAATGGATACTCGTAAGAGTGGTGAGAAGCAATTTGATTACGTTAATCCTTCTCAGCGAGTGGTTCAAGTGGAAATGGAACGTGCTTGTACAGACCACCTTAAGGAAATAGGAGCTTATCTCGCTCCTGACGAGTATGATGAAATAAAGTTCCATTCCAATGATTTCCCAGTTGAAGCTTCCGTTGTTATACCCGTTCGCAATCGCGTGTCCACAATTAAAGATGCCATAAATAGCGTACTATCACAGAAAACGAACTTTAGCTTTAATATTCTGGTTGTAGATAATCATTCTACAGATGGCACGAGTGAGGCCATTGATAGTTTGTGCTCCGACAAACGTATTGTTCATATACTTCCAGAACGCGATGACTTAGGTATTGGAGGCTGTTGGAATTTAGCTGCAAATACAGCAGCGTGTGGACGTTTTTGTGTACAGTTGGATAGTGATGATTTATATAGTTCTGTAAATACGCTCCAAATTATGGTCTCTGCTTTTTATGAGCAAGGAGCAGCGATGGTCATAGGCTCTTATCGGATGGTGGACTTTACGTTAAATACTCTTCCTCCAGGTTTGATAGACCATCGAGAGTGGACTCCTGAAAATGGAAGAAATAATGCGTTGCGAATCAATGGGCTAGGGGCTCCACGCGCTTTCTACACTCCAATATTGCGTGATATTTGTGCTCCGAATACTTGTTATGGAGAGGATTATGCGCTTGGATTAGCTTTTTCGCGTCGTTATCGAATTGGCAGAATTTATGATGAATTGTACTTGTGTCGTCGATGGGATGGCAATTCGGACGCAGCCCTTTCGATCGACAAAGTGAATGCAAATAATCTTTACAAAGATCGCTTGCGTAGCATAGAAATATGGCAACGGAAGCAGATGAATGAACTATGGCAAACACCACTTGTGGAAAAAGAGGTACAACAGTTTTTCCAAAATCAGCTAAAAGGTTGGGACGATGCCGCAAAACGTATTCAGGATCTTAAGCAAGTGCGCACGAAGAAGTTAGAAGAAGGTGAGCTTAAAATAGAAGCACAGTTTAATCCATCTCGTATTGTTAGTACTGCGGCAAAGGTAGATAAAAAAAGTTTAGAAGCTCGTCCTTGTTTCCTTTGTGATCTGAATCGTCCAAAGATGCAACTTTCAATGCCTGTAGAGGGGCTTTATCAGGTTCTGGTAAATCCTTTTCCTATTTTACCGTGTCATTTAACCGTACCGCTTCGTCGTCATTTACCGCAACTTTTGGATACTCATATAGGAGCTTTTTGTCGACTTGTATGGCAAATGCCAGAATCTATTGTTTTTTATAATGGAGCACATTGTGGCGCTAGTGCGCCCGATCATTTTCATTTTCAAACGGGTGGACGAGGTGTATTACCGATAGAACGGTATTGGAATCGCTATAGTAGGTGCTTAGAAAAAATATATCCATTTAGTCGTCAAGAAGAGAGTGAATTAGAAGAAAATGGATATACAGGTAAAGATGATGGCATCTTCTTGTTGAAAAACTATGTTTGTCCTGCGTTTGTAGTACGCACAACACAAGTAAGTGAAGAAGGTATTTTAATACGTAAGCTGCTTAGTGTGATGCCTTTGGAAAAAGGAGAAAAAGAACCTCGCATCAACGTAATTGGTTGGCACCAAACAGGTGGAGCTGGGCGTGAGGATGAACTCATTATTGTGATATTTCCTCGTAAAAAACATCGACCAGATTGTTATAATAAAGAAGGGAAAAAGCAATTTTTATTGAGTCCAGGTTCCTTGGATATGGGCGGCTTACTAATTTTACCTCGTGAAGAAGATTTTAATAAAATCACACCACGTATCGCCTTTTCTGTTCTAAAAGAAGTTACACGTTCGGAAAAAGAGGTGACTCAGATCGCAAAAAAACTTCAAACGTCTAATCTCTCTTTGCCAATAAATACAATGGGCGCATCTATACGCTCATTATGGAAAGAAGAACCGAATGTAAGTGTCGGTATTATGAGTAGCCCCCAAATAGAGTTCTCCCTGAATGGTAATTATATAGCAAAGGGGGAGGTTGTAAATGGAGAGCAAAAAGCAAAATGTTGTGACGGTTGTATTCTATGGCAAGGTAATTTATATAGCGAACTAACTTTTGTTCCACAAGAAAACAATATATCGTTTTCGCTTGCCAATGTGTTGATAGGAGTGGACTTCCATTGGGAACGACGAGAAGTACAAACATTTGCAGGGGCACTAAAATTATTGGTAGAAGATGATAAAATTATAGCGATCAATGTCGTGTCGGTAGAGAATTATCTTACGAGTGTTATAAGTTCAGAAATGCGCGCAACCTCGTCACTCGAATTTCTGAAAGCAAGTGCTATCATTAGTCGTTCGTGGCTTTTTGCACAAATGGAAAAACGTAGACAAATGAAGGAAGTGGAGCAAAGTTTCTTTTCATTTATTCGGAACGACACAGAATATATTAAGTGGTACGGTCGTGAAGATCATATTTTGTTTGATGTGTGTGCAGACGATCATTGTCAGCGATATCAAGGTATTACTCGTGCCTCTAACATAACGGTTAAACAGGCTGTAGAAGCTACTCGTGGTCAGGTTCTTATGAACGATAAGGATTTATGCGATGCGCGTTTCTCTAAATGTTGTGGTGGCATAAGTGAAGAATACGCTTCTTGTTGGGAGGATAAAAATATGCCTTATTTAGCTTCCGTTCGTGACAATGCCATAGAACCGAATCTAAAACCAATGCCCAATCTCACCTTAGAAGTGGAGGCAGAACAATGGATACGTAGTGCTCCCACTTCATTTTGTAATACAACAGATAAAAACGTATTATCACAAGTGCTCAATGATTATGATCAAGAAACTACGAATTTTTATCGTTGGAAACAGCACTTTTCGCAACAAGAACTAGCAGCGCTTATTCGTACAAAGCGGAAGGAGGATTTTGGTGACATCCTAGATCTTCAACCCATTGAGCGAGGAAAAAGCGGACGACTCAGTAAATTGAAAATTGTTGGTTCTAAGAAAACGCTCATTATAGGAAAAGAACTAGAAATACGTAGAAGCCTCTCGCCTTCACATCTTTATAGCTCAGCCTTTGTGGTGGACAAAGGGGAAATAAAAGACGGTATTCCACAAACCTTTACGCTCACTGGAGCTGGTTGGGGGCATGGTGTCGGTATGTGCCAAATAGGTGCTGCCGTGATGGGCGAAAAAGGATTCTCCTACGATGAAATATTACTCCATTACTATCAAGGTTCCACGATAAAGACAATGTATAAATAAGAACCGTGATGAAGATGAAACAAACTAAACGAAATCCTTGGGCATGGATACCAACGCTTTATTTTGCAGAGGGAATACCTTATGTCGTCGTAATGACCATTTCTGTAATGATGTATAAAAGATTAGGTTTGTCGAATACCGATATTGCTATTTATACGAGTTGGCTCTACTTGCCTTGGGTTATAAAACCTTTTTGGAGCCCGCTTGTAGATATTTTAAAAACGAAACGATGGTGGATTGTAACGATGCAAATGCTTATAGGAGCAGCGCTTGGAGGGGTGGCTTTCACGCTTAATGTTCCCAACAATGTGCAGTGGACACTTGCTTTTTTCTGGCTCATGGCTTTTAGCTCTGCAACTCATGATATTGCAGCCGATGGCTTTTATATGTTAGCCCTTAATAAGCATGATCAGAATTTTTATGTAGGTATTCGTTCTACTTTTTATCGTATTGCAACGATTGCAGGACAAGGCGCTCTTATTATGATGGCGGGAGCACTAGAGGTGTATACCCGAAAAGTGGCTTATGCGTGGAGCTTAACCTTTTATGGAACAGCCGCTTTTTTTATAGCCATAACGATTTATCATAGTTTTATATTGCCTTCACCAAAGGTAGACCGCGCTGTAACAACCCATCATAATCCAAAATTTCTATTCTTGGATTTTTTGAATACGTTTATAACGTTCTTTCGTAAACCTCAAGCTCTGATTGCCATTGTCTTTATGCTCTTTTATCGATTCCCAGAAGCCCTACTTGCGAAGATAAGTTTCCTCTTTCTTGTGGATCCACAAAAAGACGGAGGATTAGGACTCTCAACCTCAGAAATAGGTTTTGCGCAAGGCACTGTGGGCATAATAGGTTTGACAGCTGGTGGCATTATTGGCGGTATTGTAGCCTCAAAAGGTGGACTTCGGAAGTGGTTGTGGCCAATGGTTTGGAGTATTACATTACCTGATATTGTCTATGTGTATATGAGCTACTTTCAACCAGAAAGTTTTGGCGTAATTTGTGGTTGTATCTTTATTGAACAATTTGGTTATGGTTTCGGCTTTACCGCCTATATGCTCTTCCTTATTTATTATTCACAAGGCAATAACAAAACAGCACATTATGCCATCTGCACCGCGTTTATGGCATTAAGTATGATGATTCCAGGTATGCTGGCTGGATGGTTGCAAGAATCGGTAGGCTACCTAAACTTCTTTCTGATTGTGATGGCTTGTTGTCTGATAACGATTGGCGTATCGTCTTTAGTAAACGTCGAAAAATACGCTTCCGAAAAACAAGATTTAGAAGAAAATGAAAACGACCAATAGAATTATTGGCTTGATATGCAGCGAAAAAGAGTGCTGCTTTAGAGGAATAACGGAAAAAAATGACTACTTTTGCACTCTCAAACAAGAATAACACATTATATACTTCTATAAAACAAGATTTTATGAACTCTATGAACTTTAAAGACGGTGTTTGGTCAAAAGAAATCAATGTAACCGATTTCGTTAAAAACAACATCACGCCTTACGAAGGTGATGCATCTTTCTTGGCAGGAACTACAGAACGCACTAAAGCTGTTTGGAACAAATGCCTTGAAGCACTTGAAGAAGAACGCGCAAACAAGGGCGTTCGTTCTTTCGACAATACAACAGTATCTACCATCTCAAGCCACAAAGCTGGTTATATAGACAAAGAGAATGAACTAATCGTTGGTTTGCAAACAGACGAACTACTTCGCCGTGCTATTAAACCTTTTGGTGGTATAAACGTAGTAGCAAAGGCTTGTCAAGAGAACGGTCAACCTGTAGACGAAAAGGTAAAGGAAATCTTTACACATTATCGTAAAACTCATAATGATGGCGTGTTTGATGCTTATACAGACGAAATACGCTCTTTCCGTTCACTCGGATTTTTAACGGGCTTACCAGATAATTATGCTCGCGGACGTATCATTGGAGATTATCGCCGTTTAGCTCTTTATGGTATAGACCGCCTCATAGAGTCTAAAAAGGCAGACAAGAAAACGCTTGGTTCTCCAATGACAGATGCTCAAATACGTTTGCGCGAAGAAGTCTCAGAGCAAATCAAAGCACTTCAGGATATGAAAGTAATGGGACAGTATTATGGTCTCGATTTAAGTCGTCCCGCTACAAGTGCTCAAGAGGCGGTACAGTGGGTCTATATGGCATATCTTGCTGCTGTTAAGGAACAAGATGGTGCTGCCATGTCGTTAGGAAATGTTTCTTCATTCCTCGATATATATATACAATATGAACTAGACCATAAAACGATAGATGAAACATTTGCTCAAGAATTGATAGACCAATTCGTTATAAAGCTTCGTATGGTTCGTCATCTTCGTATGCAGTCCTATAATGATATTTTTGCAGGAGATCCTACCTGGATTACAGAATCGCTCGGTGGACGTTTTAATGATGGTCGCACAAAGGTAACAAAAACATCTTTCCGCTTCTTGCAAACGCTTTACAATCTTGGCGCATCTCCAGAGCCAAACCTAACCATATTGTGGAGCCCAGAGCTATCTACTGGCTTTAAAGAATTCTGTGCTAAAGTTTCAGTCGATACATCTTCTATTCAGTATGAAAATGATACGCTAATGCGTGAAGTTCGTGGTTCTGACGACTATGGCATTGCTTGTTGTGTCTCTTACCAAGACATCGGCCGCCAAATTCAGTTCTTTGGAGCTCGTTGTAATTTAGCAAAGGCGTTACTTCTTGCTATCAATGGTGGACGTTGCGAAAATACAGGCACATTAATGGTCGCTGATATTCCTGTACTTACAGGTGAACAACTTTGCTTTGAAGAAGTATTTTCTAATTATAAAAAAGTATTGGTGCATATCGCACGCGTATATAATGACGCAATGAACATCATTCACTATATGCACGATAAATATTATTACGAGAAAGCACAAATGGCTTTTATTGATACAAATCCTCGTATAAATTTAGCATATGGTGTCGCAGGCCTATCCATCGCACTAGATTCTCTTTCTGCTATTAAATACGCAAAAGTTCGGACTCGCCGCAACGACATAGGACTTACAGAAGGATTCGATATTGACGGAACATACCCTTGCTTTGGCAACGATGACGATCGTGTAGATCATCTAGGTGTAGATCTTGTTTACTTCTTTTCAGAAGAATTGAAAAAGCATCCTGTTTATAAAAATGCGCGCCCAACACTTTCATTGCTCACCATTACATCCAATGTAATGTACGGTAAGAAAACGGGTGCAACTCCTGATGGACGCGCAAAAGGTATGGCTTTTGCTCCTGGAGCAAATCCAATGCACGGACGCGATAAAAATGGTGCTGTAGCCTCTTTATCATCTGTTGCAAAATTGCGCTATCGTGATTCACAAGATGGTATATCAAACACGTTCTCTATTGTTCCAAAAAGTCTTGGCGCAACTGCTGAAGATCGCGTAGAGAATCTTGTAACAATGATGGACGGATATTTTATTAAAGGAGCTCATCATTTGAATGTGAATTGCCTGAATCGTGAAATGCTTGAAGATGCGATGGCACACCCAGAAAACTATCCACAACTTACGATTCGTGTATCGGGTTATGCTGTAAACTTTACAAAATTAAGTCGTGAACACCAACTAGAAGTAATTTCTCGTTCATTTCACGAACGTATGTAAAAAGTCTCCCGTAAAATATGAATAAAAAATGCACCGGAGAGTTTAAGCCTTCGGTGCATTTTAATTAAAAGCTATGGATAATCAATTAATTAAAGTGCATTCGTTTGAAAGTCTTGGAACATACGATGGTCCAGGACTCCGCCTTGTTGTCTTCTTACAAGGTTGTAATTTTCGATGTTTATATTGTGCAAATCCTGATACAATCGATTGTAAAGGAGGGGAACCCATCAAATTAGATCGCATCCTAGAGATGGCGACAAGTCAAAAGCCCTTCTTCGGAAAAAAAGGAGGAATAACCTTTAGTGGCGGTGAACCAACGGTGCAAGCAAAGGTGTTAATCCCTCTTTTTCAGCGATTGAAAGAACAGGGTATCCATATCTGTGTAGATACGAATGGTAGTATTTGGAACGAGGAGGTGCGTGAGATGCTTTTACTCACAGATATCGTATTGCTTGATGTAAAAGAATTTAACGATTCTCGACATAAAAACCTTACAGGAAATAGTAATGAGCAAACCTTAAAAACAGCCACATGGCTTGAAGATCAAGGTAAAGCTTTTTGGCTTCGTTATGTTTACGTGCAAGGTATCAGTGCCTATGAGGAGGATGTCCGAGCTCTTTGTGAACATTTCAAAGGCTATAAAAATTTGCAGCGAGTAGAAATATTGCCTTATCATACACTTGGTGTACATAAATACGAAGCTATGGGTTTAGAATATAAGCTCAAAGAAACAAAGGAAAACACGGTTGAACAACTAGATGCTGTTCGCAAAATCTTTGAGGAGTATTTCCCTATTGTATACCTCAATTAACGTGAGTTCGAGCGTACATCCAAGAGCATCTTCCTCCATCCTCAGAAGCTCATCTAAAGATAATGGATCAACCTTTGCCTTGTTGATATAGGTGTTGACGGTCTCTTTATTGAGCCCTACATTCTTGGCGATGGTGCGGTTCGACACATGGCCTTGTTTATACCATGGTAATACTTGCTTTACTTTACTCATTTCTGTTGTTGTTCCTGCCATTTCATAGCTTGTTTATGAATTAAAGTGGCAAAGAACGGCTTCTTTTATCACATCGGTGAACGGGGTAAGCTTCGTTTTCTGGTTGATTTGCAGCGTCTTTCTGTTTGGCTGTGAACGGACATGTTCCGTTTCCTCCATCCAATCACCAATCTCCTTTTTGTGAAAAACGCATCAAAAAAAAGAGATAGACACTTCGAAAGTTCTAAGTGCCACTTCGAAAGTTCTAAGTGCCACTTTGAAAGTTCTAGGTGCTTACTGTTTTCTTCAAGTCCCGACCTTTTTTCTGCAAGGACGGTTCCTCTTTCTCCAAGGTCCGTTGTGGTTTCATTATCGCGGCGCGATAATTAATTCTAGCGCCGTGATAATTAATTCTAGCGTCGTTATAATTAATTATCGCGCCGTGATAATAAGAACTTGTTTTTCTATTTCTAAGAAAGAAATGGATGGTGCGATTTTTGCAAAGTTTCAAATAGGTTGACAGGACAAAGTCTTTTTACCATCAGTCTTTTTACCATCCTGTTTTTTCCCATCCAGCTGCTTTATACCATGCTGTTGTCTTAAAGGCATGGTTTAGATTACCGTATAAACAACGATCGGCATACGCTGTATAGATTTGGTTTGGTACAAACATGGATACACCACAATATGTGTCTTGATCTGGCTTTATATAGTATTCGTTTTTACTATTTATTTGTTCGCAGAAAGAATAGTTAGGGCATTGACTTAAGATGCTTTGTGAAGGCCAGGATAGAGAGAGGTTAAAGACATAAAAATGAGGCGTTGCTTGTTTGTAAATGACGGCACGATCCATCGCTTTGCGCCATTCTGTATAGGATGCTTCTGAAAGTAGTGTTTTCATGGCTGAGGCTGCATCAAAAAGTTCTGGACGATAAAACAACTTAAAATGATAGAATGAGTAGGGTTGAATCGTTGTCATATCGTGCGATGCTTTCTTACTTATGGCCTCTTCTATGATTTTTTTTGTTGCAGTGGCCAAGGTTTCCAGTTCAGAGGTCTTTACAACAGAAAGGACAATACCATAACTTGTATATTCGGGCATCGTTGTGGCGGCATGATAGTAGTTCTTCGCAATTTCAGAAATATTCTGGTCCGAAGCTGGATAAGCAAAAAATCCATTTTTTATTAATGAGGTGTAGTAAGCTCCTATTCCTGGAGTAATGCAAGGTGCTCCTATTATGTATTTTGTTGCATTACGTAATTCATAAGAAACTTCTATACTTTGCATCATACAAGCATCAAAGAAAATAAAATCTAAATTTATTTTACTTGCTGTTATCACTCTTGCCATATCGTTTATGTTCATTTCTAGACCAATCTCTCCATCTTTTGTGGTATTAAAATATCCGTTGCCGTTATTGTCTATTCCAAAGGAACGGGTTGGATACTTTGTGTTTGGTGAGGGTAGCCAACTATCACCGTGCGACCACATCACAAGACCATAACTAGCTGATGGATAGTTTTGCTTTGACCACGTGAGCACTTCTTGAAGAACTTGTGGGTCTGAGGAGCATTGATTATAATCGTATTTTTTTACGAGTCGAATGCTTTGACCTGAAGTAGGTTTGCATACTCGATAGATACGAGATTCATTTGCATCGTCAATATACATTAGTACATTGTCGTATTTGTTCATATATACAGCACTATTGACAATTTCAGCAGAATCTGCCATAGAACAACTTGTATTAGAGGTGTAACCTCCTAGAGAGTTCTCTGCTGCCATATAAACGATGACGGTGCGGCGAAATGTGGCCGTGTCATTAAAGCAGTCTTTATTTGATTTATCTTCATTCTCAAGGTCGTTTGAACAGCCTGATGAGAGGAGAGATAGAAAAAGCGTAAAAAAGAAGAGACAAAGAGCTTTATTCATTTTGAGCAGGTTTAAGTTGTATGGGTCTTTCGTAAACATGTGCAAATATACAATATTTTTGTTTGTCTCCCAAATAAAGATGTTCTGAACTTTTTTACTTTTACAAAAGGGCGTATCTCTGTTTGTTTTAGTAATTCTTATTTGCTATCTTTGCAGCACGATAAAGGGACGGTCTATGTTTGGATGTAGGCTGACTATATAAAATAAATACAGAAATTATGATGATGAACAAGGAAAAAGCTCTTGTTGTTTTTAGTGGCGGGCAGGATTCTACTACGTGCTTGTTTTGGGCGAAAAAGCATTTTAAAGAGGTGCGTGCTCTTAGTTTTCTTTATGGTCAACGCCATGTGAAAGAAGTGGATTTGGCTCGAAAAATTGCAAAAGAAGCAGGTGTAGAGTGGGATGTGATGGATGTTTCTTTTATGGGTACTTTAGGAAAGAATTCGCTAACAGATGCAACGATGATAATGGATCAAGTAAAGCCTATTGATTCTCCTCCAAATACGTTTGTTCCTGGTAGGAATCTTTTTTTCTTAAGTATTGCGGCTGTTTTTGCTCGTGAACATGGTATTAATCATTTGGTTACAGGGGTGTCGCAAACCGATTTCTCTGGATATCCTGATTGTAGAGATGCTTTTGTTAAAAGTTTGAACGTTACGCTTAATCTGGCGATGGACGAACAGTTTGTATTGCATACGCCGCTTATGTGGATTGACAAATGTCAAACGTGGCAAATGGCAGACGAATTGGGGGTGTTGGATCTTGTGCGTAACGAAACGCTTACTTGTTATAATGGTGTGCAGGGGGAAGGCTGTGGGCATTGTCCTGCTTGTCAATTGCGAAACGAAGGATTACATCAATACTTAGATCAAAAAGAAAATAAATAGGAAGATATGGAACGCAACGAAGAGGGGTTACAGTCTTTAGGTAAAACGACGGAATACAGACAAGATTATGCTCCAGAAGTATTGGAGGCTTTTGAAAATAAACATCCTGAAAATGATTATTGGGTGCGTTTTAATTGTCCTGAGTTTACAAGTCTTTGTCCAATTACGGGGCAACCTGACTTTGCCGAAATTCGCATCAGTTATTTACCCGATGTGAAAATGGTAGAAAGTAAAAGTTTGAAACTGTATCTATTCAGTTTTAGAAATCATGGCGACTTTCACGAAGATTGTGTGAACAAAATAATGAAGGATTTGATAAAGTTGATGAATCCAAAATATATAGAAGTTACAGGCGTATTTACGCCGAGAGGAGGTATTAGTATTTATCCTTATGCAAACTATGGACGTTTAAATACAAAATACGAAGAGCTTGCGATGTTTCGTATGATGCGTCACGATTTATAAGTTCCTTCTCTTCTTGTTCCATAATAGGAGCACGCTCGAATTTAAATAGGAGCGCGCTGGAGTTATAACTCCAGCGCGCTCTTGTTACAAGGATTCTTTGGGGTGTAACACGAAGCTGTAGGATGGTCTTAACGATGAACTGCGGCATCTATCCAAACAGATCGCGAGAAAAGTTTGGATAGATGCCGCAGTAGAGGATACTGGGTTACGTTAATTCTAGTTCGAGCAATTGTTTTAATTTTACAAGGTGTTCATTGCTTTCGAGCATTGCATTGAATTGTTCTCGAGGACTGTAAGCTCTCGCACTTTCTTGTTTTTCGGTTACTAGAATCGTCATGTTTATGCTGTTATTGTTCAGCGCCTGACGAAGATAAGTTTCTATTTGTGAAGTGTAACTTGCAAAATATTCTTTTACTTGTTCATTGTCTACGGTTAAGCTAAATGTTGTTTCTGACACTAATTGAGGAACCATATTCTTCATCCGTCCAGCAATAGCGGCATCGTCCTTGGGTAAGGAGTTCGCGAACTTATGCCAATAGAAGTTGAGATTGTTATGATCAAACGTTTCACTTTTTCCAACAATAACGTTTTGTGGTGTGGTGATTTGTGGTGTTGCAGAGGTTTGGGTGGGGACGTTTGTCGCTGAACTTTTTTTGAGTTTAATAGAAGGTGTTCCCAATGTGCGAAAAGAAGATGTTGCGACAGAGGGTTGTGCTGTAGATGTGGGTGGCGTAAGGGCCGTAGGAGTAGGATTGGCAACATAAGGCGTTGCAGGTTCGGACACAAGAGGTTGCACCGTTGCGATAGGCTTCGGTTGCTTTGCAATGACAACAGGCTGAGCTTGCTGTCTGTTTTGCGTAAATAGGGGTTTGAGCTTTTTAATAGGGCTAGGCCCATTGCCTACTTCATCATCGGGAGATATTTGTGCTACCTCGATGAGTGTGATTTCGATAAGTAAGCGCTTGTTTTGGCTTACTTTATAATTGAGAGAACAGTCGTTGCATAACTTTATAGCTCGATAAAGGAATTTGGGTTGGCATTTTTTTGCTTGTTCTTGGTAACGGGCTTTTACACTTTGTGATACTTCTAATAAAGGAATGGTAGCTTCATCTCTGCTTATGAGTAGGTCTCGAAAATGACTTGCCAGTCCGCCAATAAAATGATTTCCTTCAAAACCCTTGCTGAGAATTTCGTTAAGGGTGAGCATTACTTTTGAGACTTCATGGGCTAAGAATGAGTCTGTTAATTGAAAATAGTATTCATAATCGAGAACATTCAGGTTTTCAATCACTTTTTGATATGCCACGTCACCCTCTGTGAAGCTCACCACCTGATCAAAGATGGAAAGGGCATCTCTCATTCCTCCGTCTGCTTTTTGAGCGATGACATTGAGCGCGGCCTCTTCGTATTTTATTTGTTCTTTTTGCGCTACGTTTTTTAGATGCTCAACAATGTCTGCAACTTCCATTCGATTAAAGTCGTAGATTTGGCATCGGCTTAAGATGGTCGGTAGTATTTTGTGTTTTTCTGTTGTTGCCAGAATAAAGATGACGTGTGCGGGTGGCTCTTCTAGCGTTTTGAGAAACGCATTAAACGCGGCGGAGGAGAGCATATGCACCTCATCTATTATAAATACTTTGTAGCGTCCCACTTGTGGTAGGATGCGTACTTGTTCGCAAAGTGTACGCATTTCATCGACCGAGTTGTTGGAGGCTGCGTCTAGTTCGTGAATATTAAAGCTGCGTTGCTCGTTGAAGGCCATACAACTTTCGCATTCATCGCAAGCTTCTCCGTTGGATTTTGGATGAAAACAGTTTATTGTTTTTGCAAAAATGCGCGCACAAGTGGTTTTCCCCACACCTCGTGGTCCGCAAAACAGATAGGCGTGAGCCAGTTTGCCGCTATGAATGGCATTCTTTAACGTTTGTGTTAATACCGATTGTCCTACAACGCTATCGAATGTGGCAGGGCGATATTTTCGTGCTGATACAATGTAATTTCCCATAATTTGTAATGTGCAATGTTTGGCAAAGTTAGGAAAAATATGCGTTGCATTGCGTTAAGTCAATAGATTTTATTTATCTTTGTAGCATAAAAAATGGTCAATGGGAAAGTTACGTTCTACTTGGAGGTTTATTCGGCATTATAAGTATGGTATTTCTATCATACTCTTTTTCCTTATCGTTGGGCTTTTAGATACCAATAGTTTCTGGAATCGCTATAAGCAGAAGCAAGAAATTAATTCTTTAAGAGCTGAGATACGAAAATATAAAGATATGTACAAGTTGGATAGCACGAAACTGAGAGAACTGGAAGTGAACCCAGAAGCGATAGAGAAAATTGCCCGAGAACGTTACTTTATGAAAGCCGTCAATGAGGACGTTTTTATCTTTGAGGAAAAATGAAAGAATTAAATAGAATACAGAACTTTATTTTCGTGTTAGGTGCCTTTCTTATCTTAGTAGGTGCTTTAATGTGTGTTACTCGTATGTGGATCTCTCCATATATTTATAGTGTAGGAGCCGTGTGTTTCTCGTCTATGCAGCTTTTGGCTAGTTATGAAGGTACGAACTTTGTTATAAAAAGACTTCGACGTCAGCAAATTATAGCGGTCTTACTTTTATTAATTGCCGCGATACCGATGTTTATGACAATTTGGAAACAGGGATTTGCCCAACAAAATGAATGGGTGTTGTGTCTAACCATCGCAGCAGTCGTAGAGCTGTATACCGCATTTCGTATACCTGCTGAACTAGAAAAGGAATCGCGCCAAAAGTGAGTTTTAAAAAGTCAAAAGTAGAAAGGGTTTTTTACAATTGCTCTTATTATTCGAAAATAAGCATAAAAGGAAAAGTTTCTTATCCTTGTTATGCGGTGGTCTAATTATAAGGTTGTATATTTGGTTCATCTTAAACAAAAGAATTATAGGGGAATGAGAAAGCTATTATATACAATCATCTGTTTGTTGTTAATTTGTTCTTGTACAGAACAATACAACATTGCTGGCAATTCGTCCGTAACAACGCTTGATGGACGTATGCTTTATCTTAAAATAGTGAATCACAACGATAGAATGAATAGCATCGATTCGTGTGAAGTGATACACGGTAAATTTAACTTTATGGGTTTGATGGACTCCACGGTTATGGCAGAGCTCTATATGGATAATGAAAGTGTTATGCCTGTTGTTATAGAGAATGGAGATCTTACGATTCGCATTGATAATGTGGAACAACGGGTGTTTGGAGGTGCACTAAACGATAAATTATATAAGTTTATCGAGAAGAAATATAATCTCGAGAACGAGCTGAATGATTTATCGCATAAGGAACTCCGTCTTATTATGAATGGAGAGAGTCCAGACGTGGTGCATCATCGTTTGCTTGAAGAAGCGAAGCGTCTTAATAATCAAATAGAGATGCTTGAAATCAACTTTATTACAAAAAACTATGACAATATTCTTGGCCCAGAAGTTTTTATGTTGCTTTGTAGCCAATATCGTTATCCTATGTTGGAACCTCAAATTCAAAAAATCATAGACAAGGCTACTCCTCGGTTTAAAAAGCATCCTTATGTGCGGGAATATCTACGTGTTGTGAAAGAGAATAGTCAGGATAGTACCCATATTAAGTTTGTACGTCGGTGCCCTTAATCGAAAGCGTTTAATGCTAATTCCTCCATCTCTTTGGTCTGTTTTTTTCTGCTTTATAAACCACAATACGTTTATTGATCGTCGTTCTTTATAAAGCCTCTGTTCTTCATTGGTAATGCATCCATAATGATTTGATAGGATTCTTTCATCGTTTGATGAACGTCTGCACGACTGTTGTCTTGTGGTAGGATAGGCTGGTGTATAATAAGCCGCATTTTATGGTGATTTACGAACCAAAATCCACGTGTTCGAGGTAGTATATCAAAGGAGCCATCAATGGTGATAGGAACAATAGGTAGTTGGAGGTCCTTGGCAAGTTGGAACGCTCCTTTTCGAAAAATGCCCATGTGTCCAGTATAGGTACGTGCTCCTTCTGGGAAGACAACAAGAGATGTACCATCTTGAAGTGTGTGTCGAGCTTTTTCTATGGTTTCTTGTATTTTCTTCGGTCCAGATTTATCCACAAATATATGGTTGGCTCTTTCACAAGCAAAGCCGACAAAAGGAATTTTGCGAAGAGATTTTTTCATCATCCACTTAAAGTTTCTCCCTAAGAATCCATAAATCAAGAAGATGTCCATAGAACCTTGATGGTTTGCCACAAATACGTAAGACGTGTTATCGTGTATATTCTCTCGCCCCTCTATTTGAATGGGGAGGAGTAAGATTTTGCAAATAAACC
Source organism: Bacteroidaceae bacterium (assembly GCA_036652575.1). GTDB lineage: Bacteria > Bacteroidota > Bacteroidia > Bacteroidales > Bacteroidaceae > Alloprevotella. Next base: position 19,344 of record JAVVVP010000001.1, on the reverse strand, counting down.
AAGACCACAGTTTTCCTGGATAATACCCCCAAAAATGGGCATCGAAGAGTAGGCAGCCAATGCTGGTGGAGATGGAGGTGAAAACGGTAGCCACTAGAATGAGTGGCAAGGCAATAAATAATTGGTAAATGCGATAAAAAAGTATCATAGTTTTTTTGAATGTAATGTTATCACTTCTATTTCGGGCCAGGCTCCAAAGCGTAGAGGGAGGAGCACTTGCCCCAATCCAATGCTTACGATAAGTGCTCGTGCTTTTTCGTAATATATTCCGTCCCATTCGTTGTAGACAAAAAGAGCAGGCGAGAAATTACCGATTTTAAACTGCATTCCGTGAGTATGCCCCGCGAGCATTAAAGGAATGTTGGTTTCTGGTAAAACGCTGCGCTTCCAATGCGTTGGATCGTGACTGAGTAGTATTTTAAAATGAATGTTCGTAGAGAGTTTACGCATTGCTTTTGGTAAATCTCCATATTGGGGGAAAGGTGGTTTCCCATCGTTTTCCACGCCTATTATAGCGATGGTGTCGTTTCCTCGTGCAATGTTGTGGGAGTCGTTCAGCAAGAGGTTCCATCCCATTTCTTTTTCTAACGTTTGAAGTTTGCGAATGTCTTCTTTTTCCTCCGCTTTGTTTTCCCAATGATAGTAACTCATATAATCGTGGTTTCCCATGATGGAAAAAACGCCATCTTTTGCATTTAGTTTTGCCAAAACATCTTTGAATTGCACTAATTCGCATGAACGATAGTTTACTAAATCGCCCGTAAATACGATTGCATCAGCCTTTAGTTCATTGATTCTTTGTACAATGTGGTTTACTATTTCGGGTTCTTCGCTATAGGAACCAATGTGTAAATCCGAGAATTGCACAATTCGATAACCGTCAAAGCTTTGTGGAATGTCAGCACTCTCGTAATGAAACTCTTTGGTTACAATGTGCTTGTATCCATAGAAGTAGCCAATAAGAATAGAGGAGAAGGAACTAATTGCAACCATTAGAGCAACACCGTTTATGACTTTATATAATATAGGTTTCTGTTTGCGGAAAAGGAGACCGAGCAGTGACAGTAGGGTAAAGATGGTTTCGGGTATGGCTATACACATATAGAAGACAAGGAAAATTCCTTTTGCCCATACGTTCCAAGGTGTGAAGTTTTCGAATATTGTGAGTACTATTGCCAGGAGGAGAAGCACAAGATTTGGCAACCAGAGCAGCAAACGTAGACTTGTTCTCTTTAAAAAGCATCGGTCTATGTAGTATGCTGGAAGTGTAAGTCCAATGATTAGGAAAATTAGTATTCGTAGTAACATCGTATTTATAGATTAGCGGCAAGAAATTTGCGTACGGTTTCTGTCGGAAGATGGCGACGGTTCGCATAGTCAAGAAGTTGATCGTTTCCTATTTTTCCTATGCCAAAGTATTTGCTTTGTGGGTGTGCAAACATAAGTCCGCATACAGAAGCATGTGGTTTCATCGCTCCGTTTTCGGTGAGTTGGATGCCTATTTTTGAAAATTGAAGTAAATCCTCTATGATAAAGTTTACGCTTTGGTCGGGTAGGGAGGGGTATCCTACAGCTGGTCGTATACCTTGAAAGGGTTCGTTGCACAGTTCACTAGGCGTAAAGCTTTCGTGTGGAGCATAGCCCCAAAGTTCTTTTCTTACTTGTTCGTGTAGCTTTTCTGTGGTGGCTTCGGCTAAACGATCACAAAGGGTTTGCGTAAGCATCTTTTGGTAATCATCGTCTATCGGTAGCTCTTCCATTTTCTGGTCAACGGTTGTTGCAAACAGCCCTATCTTATCGATTCCTTTCTGCTTAGGAGTTATAAAATCGCTTAAACAAAGGTATGATTTATCTGCTTTTGCAAGGTGTTGCTGACGTAAACAAGGAAAAAGCACAGAACCTTGTTGCTCTGTGGTAATAAGAATGTTATCTTCGTCAGCGTTCGCTTCAAATAAACCGATGCGGGCATAAGTAGAATAGGTTTCACTAAACTTTTTAAGCAGTTCTATGGCTTCTTTGTATAAGTATGCGGCTTCTTTTGCTTTTGCTCTTTCTTCTTCAGGAAACTGCGCTTTCCAAGCTTCTTTACACCCCATACAATCGTGTACATTGGCAATACTTGCAAAGCGTGGAGCAAAGCCCCAAGCGTGAAAAAAGTAAATCCAGTTGATGTAGGGCTGTACGTCGTATAGATGATATGAAAGAGTTTTAGTCATTTGAAAAAGTGAGAGCTTCGCCTCGATAATGAGAATCTATTATACCTTTATTATATACGAGATGTCCATTACAGTACGTTTGGTCGATGCTCCAAGCAAAGGTGTGTCCTTCCATTGGACTCCAGTTGCATTTACTCTCAATGTGATCTTGTATCAGTGTCCAAGGACGGTCTTTTCGTACAAGTACGACATCCGCTTTGTATCCTTTGCGTAGAAAGCCACGGTTCTTTATCTGAAAAAGGTTTGCGGGATTATGGCACATCAAAGTTACCATACGTTCTATAGAGAGTACGCCTTCGTCTACTAATTCAAGCATTGTGACAAGTGAAAATTGAATCATTGGCATACCTGATACGGCCTTGATGCAGCCACCTTCTTTCTCCTTTAATAAGTGTGGAGCGTGGTCTGTCCCAATGGTTGTGATTCGTCCGTCTGTTAGGGCGTTTCGTAAGGCGTTGCGATCTGTCTTTGTTTTGATGGCAGGATTGCATTTGATGCGAGTTCCTAACGTTTCATAATCACTGTCTGTGAAATACAAATGTGGCACACAAACTTCGGCTGTAATCTGAGGGTCGTAAGGGCGAAAGAGTTCTAATTCTTTGGCTGTTGTTAAATGAGCAATGTGAAGGCGTGCTCCTGTTTGTTCTGCAAGCATCACCGCCAAGTGGGTTGATTGATAGCAAGCTTCAGCCGAACGGATGAACGGATGAAAGCGAACGTTTGGATCCTCTCCATACTGTTCTTTATAAGCGTTCGTATTGGCAAGGATGATTTGAGTATCTTCGCAATGCGCCATAATGGGTAGAGGAGAGGTCTCAAAAATCTTGCGCAGCGATTCTTCGCGGTCTACCAGCATATTACCTGTACTGGATCCCATAAAAAGCTTTACGCCACAAGTGGTCTTTGGATTTAGTTCTGTAAGAAGTTGGGTATTGTTATTGGTTGCGCCAAAGAAAAAGGAATAGTTTACAATGCTTTTTTGTGCTGCTTCTACTTGTTTTGCTTTAAGCGTTTCAAGTGTAGTGGTTTGAGGTATTGTGTTTGGCATATCAAAGTAGGAGGTAACGCCACCTGCTGCCGCTGCACGGCTTTCTGTTTCTATATCCGCTTTGTGTGTGAGTCCAGGATCACGAAAGTGTACATGATCATCTATGACTCCAGGTAGTAAATAGCAACCTGTGGCATCTATTTCAATATCTGCCTTAATCTTAGGTCGTTCTGTGTCGTGTAAAACTTCGGAGAGTATATCGTTTTCAATAACGAGCGAACCTAGATAACTTTTGCCTTCGTTTACAAGTATCGCGTTTTTTATAAGTGTACGCATCGTCTTTATTTATTAAATTTGGATTAAGCATCCTCAAAACTTTTCTTTGCAGCTTTGATACGGTCTTTAATGCTGTCAATGCGTAACCGAATAACGCCAAATATCGCTTCACTGAAAATGCTGCTATTCATTTTACTTGTTCCGAGTTCTCGGTTTACAAAAATAACAGGGACTTCTTTGATTTTAAATCCTAGTTTGTAAGTGGTGAATTTCATTTCTATTTGGAAGGCGTAACCCTTAAAACGTATGCTATCTAAGTTGATTGTTTCAAGCACGTTGCGGCGATAACATTTAAATCCTGCTGTAGCATCGTGTATGGGTAATCCCGTAACAACACGTACATATTTTGAAGCATAGTAGCTCATAAGCACGCGTCCCATAGGCCAATTTACGACATTCACGCCACTCACGTAACGGGAACCGATTGCCATATCGAATCCTTCATGAGCACAAGCGGCATAAAGGCGAGGTAAGTCTGCGGGAGCATGACTGAAGTCCGCATCCATTTCGAAAATGTAGTCGTACTGATGCGCTATAGCCCATTTAAATCCTACGATGTACGCTGTTCCAAGCCCAAGCTTTCCTGTGCGTTCCACAAGAAAGAGACGATCTTCAAATTCCTCCGCTATTATTCTTTTAACGATGCTTGCCGTGCCATCTGGCGAGCCATCGTCAATAATTAAAATGTGAAATTTTTTGTCGAGCGCAAATACGGCACGAATGATTTTCTCTATGTTTTCCTTCTCGTTGAAGGTCGGAATAATAATGATGCTGTCTGACATAACCGTTGTTTGTTATAATGATGTGGCAAAAGTACAAATAAATAACCAAATATCAAGAAAGAAATGGTGAATATACTAATTATCAGGGGCGCTAATTGATTATTTATGATTACTTTTGCGCTGTGGAACTTTTAGAACTCCATAGATTGTATGCAAAGCATCCTCAAGTAGTGGCTTTGCAGTGTTTACTCAAAGATAATTCGATCCGAACTATATTTGTAGACGGATTGCGTGCTTCTGCTTCTCCAATGCTTTTTGCTTGTCTTCAAACGCAAGAGCCCAAAGTTTTTATGCTTGGTGATGAAGAGGAAGCTGGTTACTTTTATCACGATTTAGTTCAAACGTGTGGTGAAGCTTCCGTGTTATTCTTTCCTTCTTCTTATCGAAGGCAAATAAAATATGCCCAGCGTGATGCAGCAAATGAAATTCTTCGGGTAGAAGCCTTGCGCCGATTGCATGAGGATTCCAAGGGCTTAATGCTTGTCACTTATCCTGCGGCAATGGCAGAAAAGGTGGTTTCTCAGCAATGTATGTCGGATCAGATGATGCACCTAAAGGTAGGCGAACTTTATGATCTTCCTCACCTAGAGCACGAACTAAAAAAAATAGGTTTCCGCCGTACGGATTATGTTTATGAACCTGGTGAATATGCGGTACGAGGAAGTATTCTTGATGTCTTTTCTTTTTCATCAGAGTATCCGTTTCGTATCGATTTCTTTGGTGATGAGGTAGATACAATACGCTCTTTTGAAGTGGAAAACCAACTATCACGTAGTAAACATGACGCTGTCACGATTGTACCTGAAATGGAACAGATCGAAACAGAACGTGTTTCTTTCTTTCATTTTTTGCCAGAGCAGACCTTGTTTGTAGCGCGTGATATTGCTTTTGTAACCGATAGTATAGAGCATATATATAAGGACGGATTTTCGAAACAAGCTGTTTATGAACAGGCCGCGGAGTCCATTCTTGACGAAAATGAGAATAACACAAAACTTTGCGAGGAACTCTTGCTTATTGATGGGCCTTCTTTTTTGCGTTCTGTTCTTTCCTTTCGACGAATAGAAATAGGGCATAAGCCAACGGGAATACCACAAGCGAAGATTGGTTTTCATACTTCTTCTCAACCTATTTATCATAAGAATTTCGAACTCGTACAGCAGTCTTTCCTAGACTATCAGCAACGCGGCTACACACTTTATATATTGGCGGATAGTTCGAAGCAGCACGAGCGACTCCAAGCTATATTCAAGGATATGCGGGGCGGCGTAACATTCACACCCATTCAGAGCACATTGCATACTGGGTTTGCCGATGACGATTTACGCTTTTGCTTTTTTACGGACCATCAAATCTTTGACCGCTTCCATAAGTATAACCTTCGGTCGGAACGCGCTCGTGGTGGAAAGGTAGCTTTGACCTTAAAAGAAATCAAGCAGTTTGAGCCTGGAGATTTTGTAGTACACATTGATCATGGCGTCGGAAAATTTATGGGGCTTGTACGTGTACCTTCTGGCGATACCATGCAGGAAGTGATGAAACTTGTTTTTAAAGGTGATGATGTGGTGTTCGTTTCTATTCATTCGCTTCACAAAGTCAGTAAATATAAAGGGAAAGATGGTGAGCCACCCGTACTGACACGACTAGGAACAGGTTCATGGGAGAAACTTAAAGAGCGCACAAAGAACAAGATTAAAGACATTGCGCGCGACCTGATTCGTTTGTATTCCCGACGCAAGGAAGAGAAAGGGTTTGTTTTTTCTTCCGATAATTTTATGCAACACGAACTAGAGGCTAGCTTTGTGTACGAAGATACGCCAGATCAGCTCAAAGTGACACAAGAGATTAAAAGTGATATGGAGCGTGATCGCCCTATGGATCGTCTTGTGTGTGGCGATGTTGGCTTTGGCAAAACCGAAATAGCCGTGCGGGCAGCGTTTAAAGCCGCGTGCGACAATAAACAGGTAGCGGTACTTGTGCCGACAACCGTACTTGCTTATCAGCATTATAAAACTTTTAGTGAACGATTAAAAGCATTTCCCGTTCGTGTTGATTATCTTAGTCGTGCTCGTACCACAAAGCAAACGAGTGAGGTGCTTCGAGAGCTCAGAGAGGGGCAAATAAATATTATTATTGGAACTCATAAGCTCATTGGAAAAAACGTTCAGTTCCATGATCTTGGGCTACTTATTATAGACGAAGAACAAAAATTTGGTGTTTCTACAAAGGAAAAGTTACGCCAAATCAAAATAAACGTGGACACGCTAACAATGACCGCAACACCAATTCCCCGTACTTTGCAATTTTCACTCATGGGAGCACGTGATTTGTCTGTTATCCAAACACCGCCACCGAATCGTTATCCCATCCAAACGGAAATTCATCTCTTTCAACCTGAAATCATAGCAGATGCTGTGAACTTCGAGATGAGTCGTAATGGTCAAGTTTTTATTGTGAGTCATCGCATAAGTTCGTTGCCACATATTGAAAGCGTTATTCGCAAATACGTACCCGATGCACGTGTTGCTATTGGACACGGTCAAATGTCTCCTGAAAAATTAGAACAGATTATTTTTGATTTTGTCAATCACGATGTGGATGTACTGATCTCTACGACGATTGTGGAAAATGGAATAGACATACCAAATGCAAATACGATTATAATAGATAATGCTCATCACTTTGGTTTGTCTGACTTGCATCAAATGCGTGGACGCGTGGGACGAGGAAATAAAAAGGCGTTTTGTTATTTATTAGCACCACCCCTTGCTAGTCTGCCTACGGAGAGTCGGAGACGACTTCAGGCCATCGAAAACTTTTGTGACTTAGGTAGTGGCATTCATATCGCGATGCAGGATTTAGATATACGTGGCGCGGGTAATATGTTGGGAGCGGAACAAAGTGGATTTATCGCGGACTTAGGATATGAAACTTATCAGAAAATTTTAGCAGAAGCTATTTCGGAGCTAAAGAATGAGGAGTTTGCGGATCTTTATGCGCAAGAAATAGAAAAGAATAAAGAAGTGACAGGTAGTTTGTTCGTAGACGAATGTACTCTTGATAGTGATCTTCAGATATTCTTTCCTGAAACGTATATACCAGGTAGTAGTGAGCGTATGCTGCTTTATAGAGAATTGGATGAGTTGTCTACCGATGAGGAGTTGAATGCGTATCGAAAACGACTTGAAGACCGATTTGGGAAGGTTCCTGAAGAAGGGGAGGACTTGATGCGTGTTGTGCAACTTCGTCGTTTCGGAAGCTATCTAGGTATAGAACGTATCATTCTAAAACGTGGACGTATGATACTTTATTTTATATCAAACGATGAAAGTGCTTATTTTAAAAGCGATATTTTTGGTAGCGTGTTACGGTTCGCAACGCAGATGTATCAACGTTGTAAGATGGAAGAAGAGCCTCGTCGTCGCATCTTGATATCAAATGTTCGTACGATAACAGAAGCATTGAATTTGCTACAAAGTATTTAACTCCATTCTTTATAAAACAAACAGAGGCTGTATGCGGTATGAAAAAGACGATATATTCCTTCTAATCAGCCGTGATTTCGGTTTCGTTTGAGTTGTGTTGACTCTTACTAGCTCTTTCTACTTTAAGAATTCTCATTTCTGCATTTTGCATTCGTGGGGTATCGTGTATTTCCTTTCCTTCTATTGTAGCTTGAATACAACGATCAAAAAGTCCATGCCCAACGGCAAGAATGGTTTGATTGTTGTATGTTTCCACAACGTAGTTTAGAAATGCGGAAGCTCTTTCATACATTTTTTCTACGCTTTCCACGCTTGACGGAAATACCGTGCTTCGTTTCTTTAGTAGACTAACACCTGTGAGCTCTCCCCAATCTCGCTCTCGTAATAGCGGGCAGATCGTGATGGGCAGATGATGAGGCTCGTTAAGAATTATGGCAGTGTCGAGTGCGCGTTGGAGATCGCTAGAGAGTAGGGCATCAAACTTTATAAGGGAAAGTTCTTTACTTAACGTTTGAGCTTGTTCTATTCCTTTTTCTGTGAGATGTCCAGGTAAATGTCCTTGTAGAATTTGTGCTACGTTTTCAGTGGTTTCTCCGTGTCGAGTCAGATATATGGTAATCATAATGTTGAAGTTTATGGAACGCGTTTCTGCTTCTCCTTTTATAGAAAGGCCTTATTATTCTTGTTTCTACTATTGAATAAGCGGTGAAATACTTTATTTGCAACAAAAGTACAAAGTTCTTTCTTTATATCGAAAGAACTTCCTACATTTGTATTCCAGTTGTTAAAGAATTAGATAATGAAAGTATTACAGAGTTCTGTTTTTCGTGCTTTTTGTGCCATAGTTATTGGTATATTGTTAGTGGCAAATCCAGGAATTGCTACGAAATGGCTAGTGATTTTGATAGGTATGCTTTTCCTTATACCAGGTGTGGTAACACTTGTTATTTATATGCGGTTGAAGTTTACGACTGTGGCTTCTCGTCCTTTTTTCCCGATTGTTGGTGTTGGTAGCATTTTGCTGGGTTTATTACTGATTGTATTCCCTATCCATTTTATAGAGATATTGATGTATATTCTTGGTGCCTTTTTAATTGTGGCAGCAAGTAACCAAATGGCAAACCTCTGGCAATATCGCAAGATGGTAGTGGTTTCCCCTGCTTATTTCATTGTTCCTGTTTTTACTTTTTTTGTTGCAGGCTTTCTGATCATTCGTCCCCTCGAAGCGGTGTTTACTATTCTTGGCGTAATGAGTATGGTCTATGGGTTGTCTGAATTTTTTCATGCTTGGCATTTTCGCAAAGTCATTCCGATTCAACAAAAGTCTACTATTGTCAAGGCATCTTCTAAAGATGCTGAAGTGAAAGAGAAGCAGTAGCTCACCTCTTTCCCCTCAGTTGCTTTTGTTCTTGTATAGAACAGATAGAATAAGAGTCTATAGAACAAAAAAGCTGCTTCATCTTTTTATTTTATTATTTTCTTTGATAGCCTTATTTAGAGCGCATTGATTTGTACAGTTGCTGCACTTGCATGCTGTTTTATTTTGTATGCTGCGATAAACAGAGCGTAGGATTGCAACGATTGATATGGTTACGATTATGGCTACAATTATAAATTGAATCATCTTAGGAGACTATTTTTTCGAAGTTTGTAATTCCAAAAGCAATGAGCCATGCCACAAGAGTGGTATACACCATTGCTGCTCCTGCCCACAGAATGCCTGCTTCATAACGAATGGCAGATATAACGGCAATGCAGGGAAAGTAGAGCAAGATAAAAATCATAAAGGCATAAGCCGTTATAGGTAGAATATTTGTTTTACTCTGCAAACTTTTGATGAGTGGCTGTGAACTTTCATCCGCTTCATCTCCAGCTCCATAGAGAATTCCCATGGTAGATACTACTATTTCTTTAGCTCCTAATCCCGTAATAATACTAACGCCCATTTTCCAGTCAAAGCCCAATGGCTTCATTACAGGCTCTATGGTTTTACCGAGTTGCCCAATATAGGAATTCTCGAGTCTTATTTCTTCGTTTTCTCCACTTTGAGGAAAAGATCCTAAAGCCCACACAACAATAGATGCCACTAAGATGATAGATCCCATTTTTCGGAGGTATACAGCAGACTTTTGCCACATTTCTGCTGAAGCATTGCGCAGCGTTGGCCAGCGATAGGGAGGTAATTCCATTACAAGTTCACTTTTCTCACCCCGTAGTAAGGTGTGGCGAAGTAGTAGGGCGGTGATGACGGCTACTAAAAGGCCTATCATATAGATAGATAATAGAATTAGACCTTTATTAGAACTAAAGAATGCGGCCGTAAAGAGTAGATATACAGGTAATCTGGCAGAGCAAGACATAAAAGGTATGGTAAGCATTGTGATTAGCCTATCGCTGCGAGAACCTAATGTGCGTGTGGCCATAATAGCTGGAACGCCACAGCCAAATCCAATGAGAAAAGGAATGAACGATTTTCCATTAAGCCCTATACTGCTCATCGTTTTATCCATCATAAATGCCATACGTGCCATATAACCCGTATCTTCAAATAGCGAAATAAAGAAGAAAAGAATAAGGATTTGAGGAAGAAATACAATAACACCACCTACACCGCTTATCACGCCGTTGGTTATAAAGTCTGAAAGTATGCCAGAAGGCATCATCTCCGTTATCCATAAATTAAGCATTGCGATACCGTTCTCAATCCAAGCTTGTGGGTAGGCCCCAATTGTAAATGTAGCTTCAAACATAAACCATAGAGACAATAGTAAGATAGGGATTCCGAGCCACTTGTGCGTGAGCCATTTATCTATACGACTAGACTTTTTATGCACATTCTCGCCTGCCGTATAAATACCAGAAAGTGTTTTTTGAATAAAGGAAAATGTGTCTTCAACCTTTTGTTGGATCGGTTTTCTTGATTCTGCTTCCGATGGTAAGTTCCCCTTTTTCGTTGTTGATGTGGAATAAACTTTTGCAAGTTCTACAATGCAATCCAAAAGTTCCTTTATCCCCCTTCCTTTTGATGCAAAAGTCGGTAGAATGGGGACATCGAGTCGTGTACGAAGTTCTTCGATATTAAGTTTTGCTCCGCTTTTCTCTAATTCGTCTATCATATTAAGTGCTATGATAACGGGAAAATCTTGTTGCAAAAGTTGTGTTGTGAGTAATAGATTACGTTCCAGGTTAGAGGCATCTATGATGTTGATTACTATGTCGGTAGAACCCGTTTTTAGATGCTCATAAACAAAGCGTTCTTCGGATGTGATATTAGATAGAGAATAGGTCCCAGGTAAATCAATAAATTCTATTGTGCATCCCTTATAGTTCACAATAGCTGAAGTTTTTTCGACAGTAACGCCAGCATAATTACCCACTTTCTTTCGTAGCCCCGTAGCATAATTGAATAAGGATGTTTTACCACAATTCGGATTTCCAACAAGAGTTACCCGAAAAGTGTTGGTTGCTCCTCCTTTTTCTTTTTTGACTTCCATTGCTCCACGTTGCAGAAAATCTGCATTCTCCTTTGGGTTTGTTCTGGAAAAAGATGGGTTAGCGTCTGTCGTTACATTTATCATACCAGCCTCTTCTTTCCTTAGCGAGATCCTACTTCCCATTACTTCGTATTCTATAGGGCTTCCCATGGGTGCTTGTTTAATCACTTTTATTTGTTTTCCTTTTACGAACCCAAATTCTTGTAAGCGATGATATAGAGAGCCTGTTCCATGTGTTTCGGCAACAAAACACGTTGCTCCTATTTTTACGTCTTTTAGTTTCATCTTTATTTGTGTCTTTTTTAATTTTATACTTGCTGTGATAATCGGTTTCTTAATTGGCTGCAAAATTACGTGAATCTAGTAAGCCTAAATATCCCTAATCATAATGAAAACAGTTGTCCTCCTCCCGTATTATAGGGGTTTTAGGAAAGGATGAGACTCCTTATAATAATGTTTTATGTATCTTTGTAGCCAGAGTCCGTAAAACCTTATAAAAAAAGAATATGACAAATATCTTCACCTCGAACCGCAAGATGGCAGACCTTATTGTGGAATGTCATAAAGTAATACTCTTGTTGCCACGCTTTGGAATAGAGTTCGGCTTTGGGGATAAGAGCGTACGCGAAGTTTGTGCCTCTTGTAGCGTGGATGAGCAGCTCTTTTTGGTGGTGTGTAATATATATGCACATTCCGATTATCTTCCTGAAAATGAATGCATAGAATCTTTACCTTTAAATCAATTGATTCAATATTTACGCCTATCTCATCACTATTATAGAAGTCAACGTCTTCCTCATATAGAGCAACATCTTCATCATCTTGCAGATGGTTGTACGGCGAAAACAGGAAGGGTGCTTCGTCGCTTTTTTTATGATTATAAAGAAGAGGTCGTGAAACATTTTTGTTACGAGGAACAAATAGTATATCCTTATGCAGAACTTTTGTTGAAAAGGCAGGGGAACAAGGATTTCTCGATTCATCAATATGAGGAACATCATAGTAACATAGAGGATAAACTGGATGATTTAAAAAACATAATTATCAAGTACTTGCCAGGTAATAGTTTGCCAGAAGAACGCACCTCAATGTTATTTGATTTGTTTCAGCTTTCAGCGGACTTACGTTTGCATAACAAAATAGAGGAACAATTGCTTGTACCGATGGTGAAACAATTAGAACAAAACGGGATATGATAACGAAAATCGTATTGCTTACCGACTCTGTTATTATAGCAGAAGGTATAAAGCAACTATTGGTTGACTCCCCTCATTTTAAGATTGTTGCCACTTGTGCAACGCTAGATAGAGCAGAACAAAGTGTCATTTTGCATCAAGCAACGATGCTTATTCTTGATCCGCGAATTATCGATTATAGTCGCCGAAGTTCAGTGCGTCATTTATTCCATGATACAGTGCTTGTGGCTTTAACGTTGCATTATGCAGAGCAAGAACTATTGCGACAATATAATGGCATAATAGAAATAACTTCTTCACGAAAAGAAATGGAGAAAACGCTACAAGTTGCCTTGCAACGGTATACGACCATCAACGATACTGTAGATATAGATAATTACGAACTCAGTAAGCGTGAGACAGAGGTCTTGATCGGATTGGCAAATGGATTGCAAAACAAAGAAATAGCTGAAAATCTTTGCATCTCAGTGCACACAGTGGTGTCGCATCGTAAAAACATAATAGAAAAGACGGGTATAAAATCGGTGGCAGGACTTACGGTTTATGCGTTAATGAAAAATCTTATAGATGGGGATGACGTGATTTAGCATCCTCTTTTAAGCTCATCTTTATGCCGTGAATGGTGGATGGAAAATCAATGCCTGCATGGCGTAACTTTGATATGTCAATTGCTAAATTGCGAGGTTGGAGGATAAATCGCTCAGTATCAAGTTCAACGATATGAAGTGGTAATCCCATGGCTTCAGCGGCAGCACAAAAAGTGATGTAACTATTTTGAGGGTTTTCGCAGCCAAAGTTATAGATACCCCCAGGTAACTTAAAGCATGGTTCTAACCTTTCTATCACGTGCCATACAGAGGTTATACTACGCATCTCGTTACGAGATACTTTGATTGGAATATTGTTTTCGAATGCTTTTTGTAAATTGACAAGCAGATTGCCTCTCAGTTTATAAGCAGAGGAGGGGAGGTCATACATCCACGTAAGACGTAAACCTATAGCGGTAGGCAAGAGCTCTAATGTTTGACATTCCGCTTCCAACTTATGTAATCCATATATATTGTTCGGGGAGATAGAAGATTTTTCGGATAATGCGCACCGCTCTGTGCACCCACTGTACACTTGGTCGGAACTCATAAACACGAATTTAGAACCTATAAGAGCACAAGCCCGTGCCATATTTACCGTTCCTTGTAAATTAATAGCTTTTGATTCTTCTGGATGATTTTGGGCATAAGTGGTGTCGGATATAGCGGCACAATGTATTACAACATCAGGCTTTTGATTTTCTATTGTTTTAAGCACTTGATTGGCATTCGTAATGTCTAACTCTTTATGCCCATAGCTCATGACGTTATGCTTATTCCGTAAAAAAGCAGTTGCTCTTTCTCCTAGAAATCCTTCAGAACCTGTTATTAGTATTTTCATGGTGTAAAGGTACAAATTATTTATTTGTTGACAAAAAAACGAAGAAAAGAGAGGCTCTATAACGAATCGTGTGGATAATCCACTTTCAGCTTTCCTGCAATAAAGTATATCATACTCATAAAATGCTCCACATTTGTATAACCTCTAGCTCTTCTTTTGGCGAGTTGAATTTTAGACCTTAGACCTTCTAGGATCCCATTAGATACTGCTTTGTTATCAAAATCGGGAAAATATAAAAAACAAAGCTTCTAGCCGACAGACAGACCTGCGTATAAACACGAAAAGAATTGAACAAAAATGTATTTCAAACCTACTTTTTCCTGCGAACCGAGTAAGAAAAACTACTTCTATCTACGGGATATATAATAATAAAGCATTATATTTGCGCATCAAATATTGAATCACAACAATGGAGTCAAGGATTAACGACTATCATCCCCATTATTTTTGTTTCTATTTAAAATTAAGATATAAGAATGAAGAATTTAAGACAATTACTTGTTACAGTGCTTTTATGTGGCACTGCCCTTTCTGCAAATGCTCAGAAAGTAGAAATGCAATGGCATAATCCATTGGAAGAAAAACAACCAGCAGTTTCTGGTCGATATTGGAATAAAGAGATAGGAAAAAATTATACTCGTTTACCACAACGGGCTAAAAGTTTGGTGAGGTCAGAACTTTGGCGATTATCGCTTCAAAGTGCAGGACTCTTTATCCCTTTTTATAGCAATGCTCCTAAAATCATCGTAAAATATACCGTAAAAGGAGGTTACTCTATGCCTCATATGCCCGCAACGGGAGTTAGCGGTATAGATCTGTATTCAATAGACAATGACGGCAAAGAACTTTGGTGTCAAGGTCAATATTCGTTTGGTGATACGATAACGTATTGCTATGATAACTTGAGTTATCATAATTACCACAATAAAGGAAATGAATACCAATTGTTTTTACCGTTATATAATGAAGTATCCTCTTTGCAAATAGGAACTGAGGGGGGAAGCTTTTTTCAATTTATTCCAGAACAAGCAGAAAAGCCTATTGTGGTATATGGAACTTCTATCGCTCAAGGGGCTTGTGCTTCGCGCCCAGGAATGGCATGGACCAATATTCTTCAACGAGAAACAGGTTCTCCTGTGATTAATTTGGGATTTTCAGGCAATGGACAATTAGAGTCAGAAATGTTTAACTTACTCTCCGAAATAGATGCACAAATCTATATTATAGATTGTATGCCCAATATGACGAATGATCGAGTAAATTTAATAGAAGAACGTACGGTGGCTGGTGTAAAACGTTTGCGCGAGAAAAGCGCGGCTCCCATCTTACTTGTAGAGCATGATGGCTATAATGGAGGAAGTGCATCGGATAAAAAGAAAAAAGAATATGATGACACGAATAAAGCTTTGCAAAAAGCTTATGCAACGTTACAAAATGATGGCGTGAAGGACCTTTATTATCTTTCTAAAAAGGATTTGGCAATTTCACTAGATGCTCAAGTAGATGGCGTGCATGCCAGTGATTTGGGTATGATGCAATATGCTTCAGCTTATAAACGTAAAGTAGACGAGATACTACATCGTTCAAAACCATTATATGCTTTCTTAACACCATGCAAGCAACATCGTGATTTTGATACTTATGAATGGAATGCCCGCTTTAATGACGTGATCGCTTTTAATCGTGAAAAGAGTCCAGAATGCGTAATGATTGGAAATTCTATTACTCATTTTTGGGCAGGGGAGCCTGCCTCGACTAGAATTTCTGGCGCCAAGTCGTGGAAAAAACTGTTTGGGAAAAAGCGGGTTGTCAATATGGGCTTTGGTTGGGACAGAATAGAAAATGTGATTTGGAGAATTGAACATGGGCAATTGAGTGGTTTCAACGCGAAGAAAATATTCTTGATGATTGGTACAAATAATTTAGATTTTAATACGAATGAAGAAATCGTTGATGGTATTGTGGAATTATCACGCATCATTCGTTCTTATCAGCCTACGGCGCATCTTTATGTTGTCAAAATTTATCCTCGTCATAATATGGAACCTCGAATAATGAAACTCAATAATCTCTTGCAGGATACTCTAAAAGAAAATAAAAGTTTGAGCATTATAGATTGTACACAAGAGTTAGTTCAAAAGAATGGTCAAATAAATGAGACTCTATTTTTAGATGGTCTTCATCCTAATGAGGAAGGATATATGAGGATTGCCAATAAAATGAAACAATATGTAGAATAAAAAAAAGAGCCTCCATTATACACAATGATAATGGAGGCTCTTTTTTATACAGCGTAGAGTCGCTTTTTCTTAGTGAACAAAAAGCATCTCGCGATACTTCGGCAATGTCCACATTTCGTCTTCTACAATTAATTCAAGCTTATCAATATGATAACGTATGCTTTCTATAAAAGGAGCTATATGATCATGATATTCAATGGCTTTTTCACGTTCGCTCTCTATCTTATTCGCAACTTTACGTGCTTCAATCATCTTTTCTACATTCTCAGTGATAAAGCTTGTGTGCTCAGAGATAGTTTGTATAATCGAAATATTATTAGCGCTGATTTTATTCGCTTCTTCCTTTGAAAAGATGTCCATTATTTTATGAACATTATCGATAAGTGAACTCTGATATTTTGTTGCTACAGGAATAATATGATTCATTGCTAAGTCGCCAAGGACACGAGCTTCAATCTGAATTTTCTTAGTGTAGGTATCCCATTTTATCTCATTGCGTGCTTCAAGTTCATGACGTGTCATTACTTTCATATTCTCGAACATCTGGATAGAGGCTTCGTCTAAGTAGCGATCGAACACAAGAGGTGTGCTTGTTTCGCAATCAAGTCCACGTCTTAACGCTTCCTCTCTCCATTCATTTGAATACCCGTTTCCATCAAAATGAATATTTTTGCAGGATTTTATGTCTTCACGGAGAACCTCGAGAATAGCAGTTGTTTTTGATTCTCCTTGTTCCATAAGAACATCCACACGTTTTTTAAATTCCGTAAGGCTTTCGGCTACAGCGGCGTTGAGCGTAAGCATTGCTGCAGCGCAATTTGCAGTAGAACCAACGGCGCGAAACTCAAAGCGGTTTCCTGTAAACGCGAACGGAGAGGTGCGGTTACGGTCTGTGTTGTCAATAAGAAGTTCTGGTATTTGAGGGATGTCTAATTGTACGCCTTTTTTTCCTTTCATACAGATAAGCTCATCGGTAGTCGATTTTTCTACTTCTTCGAGCACTTGTGAAAGTTGCGTTCCGAGGAAGGAAGAAATAATGGCTGGAGGAGCTTCGTTTGCTCCTAAACGATGGGCATTCGTTGCACTCATTATAGAAGCTTTTAGTAATCCGTTGTGACGATGAACCGCCATTAAAGTTTCTACAACGAAAGTAATGAAGCGAAAGTTCTCTTCTGGCGTTTTACCTGGAGCATGAAGTAAAATGCCTGTATTCGTAGTCAGCGACCAATTTTCGTGCTTACCACTTCCGTTTACGCCAGCAAATGGCTTTTCATGGAGCAAACAACGAAAGCCGTGCTTACGAGCCACTTTACGCATAAGAGACATAATAAGCATGTTGTGGTCTACGGCCAAATTACATTCTTCAAAAATAGGCGCTAGTTCAAATTGATTTGGTGCGACTTCATTGTGGCGAGTTTTGCAAGGGATGCCAAGTTCAAGAGCTTGAATTTCAAGATCTTTCATAAACGCAGTTACACGTTCTGGTATGGCTCCGAAATAGTGATCTTCCATCTGTTGGTTCTTTGCAGAATCATGCCCCATTAGAGTACGTCCTGTAAGCAACAAGTCTGGGCGAGCTGCATATAGTCCTTCGTCTACAAGGAAGTATTCTTGTTCCCAACCGAGGTTTGCAGAAACTTTTGTAACGTCTTCATTAAATAATTGACAAACAGCGGTGGCGGCTTTGTCTATAGCTGCAAGCGCTTTCTTTAAAGGCGCTTTATAATCGAGAGCTTCTCCCGTGTAAGAGATAAAAACGGTTGGAATCATTAGCGTATCACCTATAATGAATACAGGAGAAGCTGGATCCCAAGCAGAGTAACCACGAGCTTCGAAAGTGCTACGGATGCCACCATTCGGGAAAGAGGAGGCATCAGGCTCTTGCTGCATTAATTCTTTGCCCGAAAAGTTCTCTACCATACCACCTTTAAAATCATGTTCAACAAAAGCATCGTGCTTTTCTGCAGTTCCTTCGGTAAGGGGCTGAAACCAGTGGGTACAGTGAGTTACTTTCATATCTAGAGCCCATTGCTTCATACCGATCGCTATTTCATTCGCCGTGGTGCGATCAAGCAGAGAGCCATTTTCTATAACATCGCGTAGTTTCTTATAGGTGTTCAGCGGAAGGTATTTGAACATCTTCTCTTGGTTGAATACATATTTGGCATAATACTCTGAAGGTCTCTCTTCTGGAGCTGCAACTTCGATTGCTTTCTTTTTGAAAGCTTCTTCAACCATTTTGAATCTCAATTTTGACATAATCTCTAAATGATGTTTGTTCTTGATATTGTTGTTAATGTTGCAAAGGTACGCATTTCTATTAAAACGACAATAAAAAGCCTTCGTCTTTCTATAAAGTTGTTTTCGAGACTAATTTGGGGCTGTTCTGCTTTGTATTGTCTTTTTTATAGTATAATGTGATAGTACTTACATTTATTTTGTGTAGTTTTGCATACTAGATAGCAAGATTCACGATACCTTTTTCTCTATAAAACTAGGTATAACGTTAAATAAAAAAAGAATGGAAATAGAGTTTGTTTTTCGACTTTTAGTGGCAGCCGTACTAGGTGCAATGATAGGATTAGAGCGCGAATACAGAGCAAAGGAAGCGGGTTATCGCACTCATTTTCTTGTAGCTTTGGGCAGCGCGTTACTGATGATTATTTCGAAATATGGGTTTTCTGATGTATTAAGTGAAAATTTAGTTCGGTTAGACCCGAGTCGCATTGCTTCACAGGTGGTCACAGGAATAGGATTTATTGGAGCGGGTACAATTATCTTTCAAAAGCATGTGGTGCGTGGTCTTACTACTGCGGCTGGAATTTGGGCTACGGCTGGTATAGGTCTAGCGATTGGAGCTGGAATGTATATGATTGGTATCGTTGCCTCCTTTCTGGTATTAGCAGGTTTGGAATTACTACGCATCATTTTCAAAAATATAGGTTTGCGCAGCGTTATTGTAGAATTTTCTACCACGCAAAAAAGTACGCTGATACAAGTAACAAGTATGTTTCAGAGTGAAGATTATCATGTTGTTTCTTACGAGATGACACAACAAGGTGCCATACATCTTGTTTCGATGGTTGTTAAGTTTAAAACAAAAAATGATGAAGGTATTTTACTCAATCGTTTACAAGCTTTTCCCGATTTGATGGTACAAAGAATTGAATAAAAACTTT